>JADFHH010000404.1 GCA_022567275.1 Pseudomonadota bacterium
AAGGAGCCGGAAAAAGCAGCTAAAGAGAAAAAACCAGCCACCAAACCGAAGGCCAAAGCCCCGGCAAAGAAGCCCGCCGCCAAAGCCAAAAAGAAGGCCGCGAGGAAAGCACCGCCGGCGCACAAAAGTGTCACCAAAACGGTGGCCAAACCGGAGCGGGAGGCCGAGCCAAAAAAGAAAAAGGGCTGGTTCTCGCGGTTGCGCGATGGCCTGAGCCGCACCTCCAGCAAGCTCACCGAAAACATCACGGAGATTTTCACCAAACGCAAGCTCGATGACGCGACGCTTCAGGAGCTTGAAGACGCGCTGATTCAGGCGGACCTTGGCGTCGACATGGCCATTCGCATCACGCAAGAAGTCGCGCGCGGGCGCTACAATACCGAGATCGCGCCCGAAGAAGTGCGCGCGATACTGGGTGCCGAAGTGGCCAAGGTGCTGGAACCCATGGCCCAGCCGCTCGAATTGCGCGCCGACAAGCGCCCGCATGTGATCCTGGTGATTGGCGTCAACGGCACCGGCAAGACCACGACCATCGGCAAACTGTCGCACCAGTTCGCGCAAGACGGCAAAAGCGTGATGATTGCCGCCGCGGACACTTTTCGCGCTGCGGCGATCGATCAGCTTCAGATCTGGGGGGATCGCACCGGCGCGCCCGTCATCTCCGGCAAAGCGGGCGCCGACGCCGCCGGCCTCACCTATGACGCGCTGCAACGCGCGCAGGAACAAGGCGCCGATGTGCTGCTGATCGATACCGCCGGACGGCTGCAAAACAAGACCGATCTCATGGAGGAGCTGGCAAAAATCGTGCGCGTCATTAAGAAACTCGACCCTAGCGCGCCGCATTCGGTGCTGCTCATTCTCGACGCCACCACCGGACAAAACGCTGTTCTCCAGGCGCAGGCGTTTCGCGACATCGCCGGGGTGACCGGCATCATCATGACCAAGCTGGACGGCACCGCGCGCGGCGGCATTCTCGTCGCCATCGCCGAAAAATTCGCCCTGCCCATCCATGCCATCGGCGTGGGCGAAACGGTCGATGATCTGCAAGCCTTCGACGCCCATGATTTTGCCGCCGCCATCGCCGGCGCGGAGGAGAAAATCGACGCATGAGCGCACCCGCCAACCCCAAGGAACCGGGCAAGGAGAACCCCGCCCTGCGCCTGGCGCTGGATCTGGGACCCTTGATATTGTTTTTCGCCGTCAACGGTTTCTACGGCATTTTCGCCGCGACGGCCGTTTTCATGGTGGCCATCGCCGCCGCGCTCGCCGCCTCGCGTCTCCTGACCGGAAAATTCGCCACCATGCCGCTGGTGACGGGCGTGTTCGTGATGTTTTTCGGCGGCCTCACCCTCTATCTCCAGGATGAGACGTTCATAAAAATCAAGCCGACGATGATCTATCTGTTGTTCGCTGGAATTCTGCTGGGGGGCCTGGCCGCCAAACGCATGTTCCTGAAGAGCGTGCTGGGCGAGATGTTGTCGCTAAACGACACCGGCTGGCGCGAGCTCACCATCCGCTGGGCCGGGTTCTTCATGGTTCTCGCACTGCTCAATGAAGCGGTCTGGCGCAATGTGAGCACCGATGTCTGGGTGAGCTTCAAGGTGTTCGGCCTGCTGCCGCTGACAATCGCCTTCGCCGCCCTGCAGACCGGTCTGTTGAAAAAACACGCCAAATCGCGCGATTAGGGCCGTTCACTTCCCCCCTCCCCTTGACGGGGAGGGGCAGGGGGAGGGGCTACTGATTACCTGGTTGCTGTCGGAGGGGATGGCATGTTAAATGAGGTAATAAATGGCTATATGAATAGTGATGAGGCACTCCGTGAAAACGTCACAGTAGGTTTATTGCCTTACGGAACCGGAAATGATTTTTCAAAGACCATAGGCATGAGAAATGATATAGAGCAACTTGCAGGGCTAATTGAAAATGACCAAACACAGCCGGTAGATATCGGAGAAGTTCAATATAAATCTCATGAGGGAGTGACAAAAACAAGGTACTATATCAATATAACAGACATAGGAATCGGGGGACTGGTTGTTAAAACGGTGAATCAAAGCAGCAAATTTTTAGGGCCGGATCTAACTTACAAAAAAGCGATTCTTCAGGCATTTTTTACCTATAAACACGCAAAAGTCCGTTTGACAAGTGATTCTTTTCAATGGGAAGGGCCCATCCTGTGCTTGTGCATGGCAAACGGACGTTATTTTGGCAGTGGTATGTGCATCGCGCCACAGGCAGATGTCTCAAACGGTAAAATCCAACTGGTCATTTTCGGAAATGTATCGCTTATGGATTATCTCAAAAACATGTCAAAGATCAAAAAAGGAGAAATACTGGAACATCCCGAAATTCATTATGAACAAGTGACTTCCTGCCGCATTGAAGCACTCGATGGAGAGTGCCCTGTTGATATGGATGGTGAATTTATCGGTTACGCACCTCTCGATCTTAATATACACAAACACGCCATAAAATTTCTCAGAGAATGAAAAAATTAAAGTACTTACTCTACCCTCTTCTGATACTATTTGC
>JADFHH010000032.1 GCA_022567275.1 Pseudomonadota bacterium
GTTACTGTTCCGGCGGGTCAACCCGATGTCATCAAGCAATTCGTTTGCCGTTTTTATATCGTATCTGGCCCAGGCATGCTGGTAGGCGGGACGGAACAGCGGGCTCTCCGGCAAGACGGTATTGGCGCTTTCCCTGATCAATCCGTAATAAACCACCTGGTTGATCTCACGCCGGTCGATGGCCAGTGACAGCGCCCGGCGGAAGCGGACATCCTGTATTAGTTTGCGCCAGTTCGGGTCCCTGGCGTTCAAATTTGGAAACAGGGCAACCTGCGAGCCGCGCGCGATGCGCCATAACCTGACATTGAAATCCTGCCGTTTCTCGCTTTCCTTGAGGAAAGTGTAATGATCGAAACGGAGATATCTTGCTTGCAGGTCCGCCTCTCCACTGCCGGTCTTGGCCGGGATAATCTTGCTTGAACCCATGCTCAGCACCACTTCATCGATATAAGGCAACTGCCGTCCTGCCGCATCTACCCTGTGATAATAAGGATTACGGCGAAAAATATACCGCTGGGATGGCGAAGTGGTTGTGTTCATCCAGGGCTGGAGCGTAGGCAATGCCGGGTTTTCCTGACGGTACTGTCTTCCATTTCTGATGTGAAGAGAAACCCAATTGCGCACACTGGCAGCCTTGACCATTTCGGCGAGTTTGGCCGGGTTCTGGTAAGACATGTGAAACTGCTTGAGATAGTGCGCCGGCATATAGATGTATAACGGCCGCCCGCCGCTCAGGGCGAACAGAAAATTCGCGTTTGGCTTGTCCCATGTGTACCTGACTGTGGTCTCGTCGATCACCTCGAATACCGGTGGCTTGCCATCCACAAGCATGCTCGCCCGCGGACCGCTTCTGGACAACTCGCGGTTGTTGGCGACGTCGTTCCAGTAATATGCAAAATCAGCCGATGTGAACGGATGGCCGTCCGACCATTTGTGCCCTTTTCTCAACCGGAACGTAAAGATACGTCCCTCTTTTACGTCATAGCTTTTCACGATGTCGGGCACCAGATTCAGGTTCCGGTCATAACCGGCCAGGCGGGCATAGCCATAAACCGTCATCATGCGGATGTCTTTCTGTTTGCCCATCAGCAAGCGCATCCGTCCGCCGTGCCGTCCCGGCTTCAATCCAAGCTCCGGCAGATTGATCACACGCGGCTCCGCCGGCAGACGTTTCGCGACAGGCGGAAGCTTGCCGGCGGCGACCAATTCGGCAAGTGACGGGGTTTCCTTGAATTCCGACGCAAGGCCGGTGCGCGCGAACAGCACGCTTGCGAACAGAAAGAATGCGATTTTAAGCCATCGGGTCAATGTGTGCGCAACTCTCCGATGTCGGCGTTCGGATTTGCCAGAACCAAATGACCGGGATCGATCTCGAGATGCCGGAGCGGCTGGCCGGAATCGCTTCTGAATTGCGGCCCCCAATCCTCGGTGTCGTCGCTCGAGGGTCTTTGCAGCGACGCAAAGTTGAGCGGCCGGTCGAGATCGGTGTGAAGCACGGCCTCAAGGAGCTTTCGTGTATAGGGATGAACGTGGGACTTAAACAGGGTCTCACGTGGCGCAACTTCGACAATCCGGCCCCGGTACATCACCGCAATGCGGTCGGCCATATAGTTGATCACCGAAAGATCGTGCGAAATGAACAAATATGTAAGCCCCAGCTCTTGTTGCAGATCCTTGAGAAGATTGAGGATCTGGGCCTGCACCGAGACATCCAGCGCGGAGACCGGTTCATCGCAAATCAGCAGCTGGGGATTGAGCGCAAGTGCGCGTGCAATTCCGATGCGCTGTCGCTGACCCCCCGAAAAACTGTGCGGGTAGCGGTTCAAATACCGCAGGTCGAGCCCCACGACGCGCATCAATGCGGAAACCAGTTCCGCCTGCGAACTGCTGTCGCCGAGACGATGAATGATGAGGGGTTCGCGCAATATATCATACACCGTCATGCGTGGGTTCATTGAGCCATACGGGTCCTGAAACACCATTTGAATCTTCTGCCGCAAGGGTTTCAACAGCTTCGCGGGCAAATCCAGAAGTTCCATTTCCCCGTCATGATCCCTGAAGACGACCGAACCGCTGTCGGCGGTGACCGCCCGCATGATCAGTTTGGATATCGTCGTCTTGCCGCAGCCGCTCTCGCCGACAAGGCCCAGGCATTCGCCGCGTTTGATATCGAAACTCACACCGTCAACGGCAACGATCCGGGATCCCGTGTCCCGGCCGAAAAAACTCCCCTTACGGCTGGCAAACGTCTTGCGTAGATCCCGAACCGAAAGAATGTGTTCGGGCGCCGTTTTCGATTCCGGCCGCTGCTCACCGCGTAAGGGGTCGATTTTATGATCGATATCGCGGAGCGAAACCAGCCGTTCGCCGGGTTTCATGTCGAAATGAGGTATCGCTTTCAGCAATGCCTTGAGATAGGCGTGGCGCGGTTGCCTGAAAATATGTTCCTTTGTACCGCTTTCCATGATCTCGCCGTGATAGATGACCACGATTTCGTCCGCCATATTGGCGACGACGCCGAGATCGTGTGTAATCAGCAAGACAGCCATATCCAGCTTCTTCTGCAGGTCTTTCAGAAGCTTCAGAATATGAACCTGGATGGTAACGTCCAATGCGGTCGTCGGCTCGTCGGCAATAAGCAGAGCCGGCCGGCAGATCAGCGCCATCGCAATCATGGCGCGCTGGTTCAGGCCGCCGGATAATTCGAACGGATAAAGGCTATAGGCTCGAACCGGGTCGGGAAACCCGACCATTCCCAGCATCTCTTCGGTCAGCCCGCGCGCCTCGCTCCCCCCCACCTTGCGATGCAGGCACAACGCCTCCTGAACCTGGTTGCCGATGGTATGCAGCTGCGA
Organism: Pseudomonadota bacterium; assembly: GCA_022567275.1. Lineage (GTDB taxonomy): Bacteria > Pseudomonadota > Alphaproteobacteria > Rhizobiales > Methyloligellaceae > UBA2767. The sequence continues at coordinate 2,856 of JADFHH010000032.1, forward strand.
TAACGACGTCGTCGGTTCCTGGAATATGATCGAAATCCGCCCCCCGCGAAGCGACCGCATGCGTTTGCCATCCCAGGGCAGGCCGGCAATATCGACTGTTTCGCCAGGTGTTTTGGGATCCGAGAAAATGATGCGGCCAGCGGTGATAGCGCCCGCTTTGGGAAGAATACCCATAATGGCTTGCGAAATGACGGACTTGCCCGAGCCGGACTCGCCCACCAGCGCCACGATCTTGCCCGGACGGATACGGAAACTTACCCCGCTAACGACTTCATGCTGGTCGTCAAGCAGCTTGAAGCCGATACGCAGGTCTTCGATGCGTAGCAGATCTCGGTCCGTCGTCATGTTTCACTCAATTTGTGCAATATGATGGGAGGCCTGTACACGCAGATATTGAGTTAAAGATAATTTGTCAAACTTCAGAATACTAGGGTCCGGAGGGTGATGACATCAATAATAAATACAGTGGTTAAAGCCATTCTCGTCACGGCGTTTCGCCGTTGCGCCAAATCAACATCGTGAGAATCCCGCCATCACGCTCTGCCGCTTCAAGCCGGACCGTCTTCTCTTCCAGGGTACGTACGCAACAGCCAAACCTCGCGATCATGTCCTCCAGCATCGCCTTGGAATAGGCCCAGGACAAGGGTTCGATCTGGACGGTTTGCCCGGATATTGTTGCATCGATGACCAGCTTGGTATGTTTGGCCATAAGGCTGGTAATACGGTCAAAATAGGTCGCGAGTTCGTTTGGATGAACATGCAGAAGCACTGATTTCGAGAATATGAAATTTGGCCTGGCGGTGCGCGCCTGGGCCATGGTCTCATCCGATATCAAGTGCAGATTGGGAGATTTCCGCAGCCTGAGATCCTGACCGATCAAGTCCTTGCCATCGCTCAAGAACCGTTGGTTTACATCCAGCCCCCAATAGCAGCCTGAATCCAGATGCCGGATGAAATGACACCCGATCCGCAGCGAACCGCACCCGTAATCCACACAGATATGGTTTTGCTTCAAGCCCAGCGAAATCAGCCGCTTCAGCATCCCCTTGCCGGACTTGCCGTAAACCCGGCCGTCTATGAGATTGCAGCCAAGCGTCGGGTGGGTGTGGCCCTGATCGAGATGTTGCTCTAACATATAGCCGTAATAGTCCTGAAACGTGCTCTCGGGATTGTTTTCCAGCCACTGCGCAAACAGTCTGTTGCTCCTGGATATTCTCTGCAAACGTTCCTTGCTGTCGAGGTTTGAATACCCGTCCGCGTCTTGCTTCCCGGTCACGAGGAATTGCGCCAGTCGCCGGACTGCCGTGCCAGGCGCGGGATCAATACGCTATTGGCTCTCCTGGGATCAGGACTCATTAACTGGCATCCTCCATCTTGCTCGCGTTCAGCAGTGTGTTGCAGTATCTTGTGATAAAATCCGCAGGTCAATAAAAAGGGGCCAGGGCAATGCTGACCGCTCACCCGGTGTCAGGCCTCCACTCGATGCTCAATCCGTCATGCCCTGACATTTAACCTGAGACCACCTGATGGGGCAGGCCAAATGCACCGCGACGGCGGCAATCTCACGCCCGGCAAGGCGATCATCGGGTGGATGTTGAAAAGATGGAGCTTATGGTTGAAAACAATTTTAAGCAGAAATCGAAATTATCTAAAAACTATCGCGGAACGCTACAGCGGCGTTCGGAAAAATGGCGTGGATAAGGTCTTCTGCGTCGGTTATCGAAGGACCGGCACCTCATCTTTTTCCGAAGCAATGAAAATATTAGGTTACAAGCATTGCACATGGGATCCAATTGTTTGGGATTGGTATAAACGCGGGAAATTCCGGACAATATTGCGGCACGCAAAATATTTTGACAGTTTCGACGATCTGCCGTGGTCGGTGATCGATTTCGTGAAAATGATCGACAAGACCTTTCCAAACAGCAAATTCGTTCTTATGGAACGGGATCCAGATGAGTGGATTGGTTCATTTGAAAAATTTAAAATCAGATTGGGTAAGTCATGTTTCACCGAAGAATATAAAAAATTAAGAATTGAGAAGTTTATTGAGAGAAATAGTCTAATAAAAACCTACTTTTGTAATCGGCCAAATGATTTTCTCGAAATTAACGTCGCAGGCGACGATTCTTTTGAAAGACTTTGCCAATTTCTTGGATTAGAATCTATGCAAGCAAAGTTCCCTCATTATAACAAGTCTTCATCATTTGAGCAGAGCTAATATCCAAGTTCGTTAAGTTTATTGCGCGCGGTCGTCAATTCCGCGGTTGTCTTGCTCAGCCGATCGGCCAGCACGCGCATGATTTCTATTGCGATTTCCGGAAACCCCGCAATCAGTTCGAGAAATTGCTCTTTGAGAATCTTGAGAGTTACAACTTCGCTTAATGCTTTGATGGTGGCGGTGCGCGGAACGTCACACAGAATCGCGATATCGCCCACAATGGCGTTTCGTTCAACCCTGGCAACCGAAATCTGACCACCGGGAGCATCGACCAGTACATCCGCCGAACCCTCGATGATCACATAGGCGGCATCGCCCGGATCGCCTTGATGGAACAACTCCTGGCCCTTGGAAAAAACCATACGTTGCGACGTGAACGCCAGCAGCTTCAGCTTTGACGGCTCGACTTTTGCAAATAAGGGAATCCGCCTTAAAACGCCGACTTCGTCCTCAAGAGTCACAATCTGCCCCGATCACTTTAGATTTTCCAAAACATCCTCGATTGTTTTTTCGTCATTTGCCATGCGCAACAAGTTCCGAATAATGGCTCTCTTTGCGCTCCAGCGCCATCGGCGTGTCCTGCTCGACAAGCCCGCCGTTCCTGAACACTAGTACTTGTTCGAACTTGGCCGCAAGGTTCGGATTCGTGAGCACCCAGAATACACCGGATTGAGCCTCGCCCCGGGAGTTTTTTACACCGTTCAACACCCGCTCGACCATTTGCGTTTGCTGATTCGCATCGAGTGCGGCAAAGCCCTTGTTGATGATCAGAAGATCCGGTCTTTTGATGAGTGCGCGCGCCAGGCTCAATTTTTGCCGCTGAACGGCCATGAGCTGCTTGCCGCCGATGCCGACATTGAAACCAAGGCCGACATTGATAACAGCCGGCCTCAGGCCGAGTTCCTTCAACACCGACAATATCGCATCGTGAACCAGCTTTGCCCCCTCCGCGACGCCGTAGGAGATGCGCCCGAACAGAATATTGTCCTGCAGCGTCGATCTCGCATTATAGCTCTCGGGGTTATACAGCTCTATGGCGCCTGCCAGCCCTTCCGGCAAACCGAGGCTGAACGCCTTACGGGCTGTGAGCAATCTGGTCCTTAAATCGTCGTTCAACAGCGACAGCCTGTGTTGCGGTTCGATATAAGCGAAGCTCAGTTTGAGCAACATCGCCTGGTCCAGAGGCACTGCCTGCTCAAAATCAAGATTGGAGACGCGCGAGAGAAGGGCTTCATATTCGGGGATATCGTCTGCCGTCATCAAACTCAGGCGCGCGAAGAACGGATGGTCCGGGGGCAAATCCGAGAACAACTCAATGATCGTTTCGGCAATCTTGCCGCCCATCTCGTACAAGACCGTATCGAGACCGTTCCCGGCCAAAACGGACAACAGATATTCATTGCGTGCAAGATTATCTTCCGAGAAGGCATCGCCGATGGCGGTTCCGAACAGAATATTCTCGGCGATTGTCGTCTGATCGTTGTACTTGTCCGGATCAAACGGGTTGACCACATTCGCCAGATCAGAATCTTTCAGCTTTTTGTGTAATAATTTGCGCGCATCAATAATCCGCTTTGCGAGTTCTGGTTCATCGGCCGGGACGATCAGTCCGCGCAATCCGAGTTCGAACATATCATCCACCAGATCGACCAATTCCAGAACTTCCTGGATTCTTTCATCCATCTGTTCCGCGCCCGACAGTCCGGCCGCCTCGTAATCGATCCAGTCGCCATGGATGTCCAGTGTGGTGTTGCCCGCGCGCTCTGCTTCGGAAATTTCCCAAAGGCGTTTTTCCTCCTCCTCCTCGGTATATTCGGGCTTGCGCATCGGGGCATGTTTCAGGCCGTATAACAGATTATCCCTGACGCTGGCCTGGCGCAGGTAAGTTTCGGGACCAACATAGCTGATCCTGCGCCCGGATACCGATTCCGCCAATTTGTAAAGATCCTGATCGCCGATCTTAATCTGTCCTTGCGTGGGCGGCAGAAGTCTGGCCAGCACCTCGCCGATGGCTTCCGCGCCGCTGTTCACCTCACCGATAACCGCGGTAAATTGATGGAGCGGTATAGTGAAACTTGCCGATTCGATCAGCTTGGCGCCGGTGTCGTCGGAGACGCCAAGATTCCTCGCCGCGATTTCTCCGGAAAGCCGGGCGGCGCTACCGTGAACGACGGCTTGGGATTCCACTGACTGAACCTCATCGGAGGCGAACTGTATGATGACCTGGGAATATTTTATCTGAACGTCGAGCCGCGTCTGATCCCAGTTTATCAAATCCCTGATCGGGTTCGGAAGATCCTTATAGGCCACGATCACCGCCACCAGCTGGCCAACGTCCAAAGTCTCCTTAACAATGACGAAATACCCGCCTATGAAATAGAACAGGAACGGGGTTATCTGGGACAGAAAATTATTCAGAAACTTGATAAAAAACTTGCGCCGGTAAGACTCATAGCGAAGGAAAAAGATGCGGTTAAGCCGATTCGATATATCCGCTCTTTCATAATTAGAGGTGTCGTTGGCGTGGATCTCGGAGACCCCATCGAGAATTTCTCCGACCCGTCCGGCCAGGGCGCGGGCCTGCAACTGGCGCTCCTTTCCGATCTCCAGCATTCGGCGCCTGAGCCTGGGAATCAAGAAGGCCTGAAACAGCACGATTGAGAACGCGATCGTGCCCAGCCAGGGATTCTGGATCATGATGAACAGCATCGCCGCGAGGGCCTGACCGCTCAGGAAGGCCGGGTCGACGAACGCCTCGCCGATGAACACACCCAGCGGTTCGACCTCGTCCTTGACCATGGTTGCGACTTCGGAGGCTTTCATCCGGCGGACGAAGGACGTTGGAAAGCGCATCACACGGTCGATCAGTTCGTAACGAAGCCTGCGTAAGGTCCGCTCGCCCAGCCGCCCCTTGTAGGTGTTGATATAGAATTTGAACAACCCGTTGATGCAAACCAGCGTCAGAAAAACCATGCAAAGCGCGCCCAGATAGCTGAACCGTTCCAGCTCGAAGCCGGAAAAAAGGTTCAGTTGTCCGCTCGAGGACATCCATGCCGGTACGGAAAAGTTCAACTCGAAAAAGGTGACGGTTGCTCCTGGGGTCTCGAAACCCAGGCCCCGGATCGGGATGTTTACGATCTGCTTCGGCAGATCGAAAAACAGAAAAAATGTCGGCATGGAACACGCAACGACAAACAGAATCCACACCTGGTCCCGCCTGGTATGATTCCAGATATATCGAAACAGGTTTTTTTCCATATATACGTACCTGTCGCCGCCGCACCGGTCTGGAGTCTAGGGCCGCGACCCGTTAATGCTATCCATGATGCGGGATGGATTTGCTTGACGTATCGGCGAATATAACAATCAGTGGGCGATGATTGCAATGCGTGGTCTCAAAGTTGCCGTTGTCCTGAAGGGCTACCCGCGTCTTTCCGAAACCTTCATTGCTCAGGAAATCAGGGCATTGGAAAAACGCGGTCTGCGGACCCACCTTATTTCGCTGCGGCGGCCCACCGACCCGTTTACCCATCCGATCCACCGGCAAATCAAAGCGCCGGTCAGCTATCTTCCGGAATATCTTTATCAGCATCCTGTTCGTGTCGTCACTGGCCTGCTCAAGGCTTATCGCCGGCCCGGGTTCGCAACCGCATTGCGGATTTTTATGAAGGATCTGAAGCGGGATTTAACGTTCAACCGGATCAGGAGATTCGGTCAGGCGGCGGTTTTGGCCGCCGAACATGGCGACGATATTTCGCACATCTACAGTCATTTTCTTCACACCCCCTCGTCCGTTGCGCGCTACGCGGCGATCATGCTTGGGCTTCCCTGGAGTTTCTCCGCCCATGCCAAGGACATATGGACGATACCGGAATGGGAAAAACGGGAAAAAATCGCCGACGCCATATGGGGCACCACCTGCACGGCTTACGGTTATGCCCATTTGGTCGAACTGGCGCCAGAGCATGACCGGGACAAGATATTCTTGTCCTATCACGGCCTGGATCTGACGTGTTTCCCGGCGCCTCCGGACCGCACGGGCGAGCCAGACGGTTCAAACGCAGATCGGCCGGTCATCATTGTCTCGGTCGGCCGGGCGGTTGCCAAAAAGGGATATGACACACTGCTTTCAGCACTGTCCGGGATTCCACGCGACATCAATTGGCGGTTCGTCCATGTCGGCGGCGGCCCGCTCCTGGGGGCGCTAAAAAAACAGGCGCGGGCGCTGGGCCTGGAGCAAAATATCGACTGGCTGGGCGCCCGGGATCAAGGCGTGGTGATCGACACGCTCAAGGACGGGCATCTTTTCGTTCTGGCCTGCCGCGTGGATGACGATGGCGATCGTGACGGTCTGCCGAATGTCCTGCTGGAAGCGCAATCCCAACTTCTGCCTTGTATCTCGACCGATATAACGGCAATTCCCGAATTCATCGAATCCGGTACAACCGGCATTCTTGTTGCCCCCGGCGACCCTGAAGCCCTGGCCCGGGCCATGATCGAATTAATCACCAATCCGTCACGCCGCAGATCCCTGGCCGATGCGGGCTACCGCCGGCTGGTCGCGGATTTTTCCGCTGCCGCCTGCATCGCCAGGTTGACGGACCGCTTTGGTCTTGATGACGAAATCTGATTGTAATCCTGTCTCCTGAGACGCTAGCGCGGCGGCGCGCAACAAAAATCGACTATCGGAAAACAGCGCGTTATGCCCACCTCGACAATGATCCGCTCAAACGCGCGTCAAAACAAATTTCTGGTACGATTGCAGCGGCGCTTGGGGAGCAGTGAGGGCGAAAAGCTGCATTTTTCTGATAGCTGGTTAGGATAAACACATGAGCAATGCAAAGACGATAACGCTGGACGAAGCAGTT
>JADFHH010000405.1 GCA_022567275.1 Pseudomonadota bacterium
CTGCCGCTTCGATGCCCTCGCCAGACAGAACGCCGGCGGCTTCCAGCGCATATATCATTCCGCGCGCAAACGAGACGATGGTGACGTCGGAGCCTTCGCGCGCCACCCTGGCCTTGCCGATGGGCAGAACCCAGTCGTCATTCTTGGGGACATCGCAGGCCTGGCCGTAGAGAATTTCATGCTCCAGAAACACCACCGGGTTGGGGTCGCGGATCGCCGCCTTGAGCAAACCTTTCGCGTCGGACGCGGTCGAGGGGGCAATGACCTTCAGCCCCGGAATATGCGCATACCAGGCCGAGTAGCACTGGGAGTGCTGGGCGGCGACGCGCGCGGCCGGGCCATTGGGGCCGCGAAACACGATGGGGCAGCGCATCTGGCCGCCTGACATATAGTGCGTCTTGGCGGCGGAATTGATGATTTGGTCGATCGCCTGCATGGCGAAATTCCAGGTCATGAATTCGACAATGGGTTTCAGGCCGGTGAACGCCGCGCCGATGCCGATACCGCAAAAACCTTGTTCGGTAATTGGCGTATCGATCACCCGCCGCGGGCCGAACTCGTCGAGCAATCCTTGCGTCACCTTGTAGGCGCCCTGATACTCGGCCACCTCTTCACCCATGACAAAAACGTCGCTGTCCCGGCGCATTTCCTCCGCCATGGCGTCGCGCAAGGCTTCGCGCATGGTGGTCTGGATCATTTCAGCGCCTTGCGGCACTTCCGGTTCATTAGCTTCTTCTCCCTCTCCCCCCGGGGGAGAGGGCCGGGGTGAGGGTGAAATTGCCGGTGAGGGGAGTGTATAGCTGGCATTTTCTCCTGCCCCCTCACCCGCGTCACTGCGTGCCGCGACCTCTCCCCTCTGGGGAGAGGTTAAATCTGGTACTGCGGTTGCGGGGGAAACATCCTCGCCTTCACTGGCGATCACGGCGATGGGCGTGTTGACCTTGACGCCCTCTGTGCCCTCAATGATGAGAATTTTTACCAGCGTTCCTTCGTCGACCGCCTCGATTTCCATGGTCGCCTTGTCGGTCTCGATCTCGGCGATGACATCGCCAGCGAGAACTTTGTCTCCCTCCTTGACGAGCCATTTGGCGAGTGTGCCCTCTTCCATGGTTGGCGAGAGCGCCGGCATCAGAATTTCAGTCGCCATGGTCTTCTAACCTGCTTCGCCGATTCAGTGGCGTAATTCGCGCCAGCCTAAGACTCCAGATAAACGTCTGTAGAGAGTTCAGACGCATCGGGCTGCTGGTCGTTCTGGGCATACTCGGCGGCTTCGTTGACGACGCCGCGGATTTGTTTGTCGATGTCCTTGAGTTCGTCTTCCGTAACGATGCCCCGCTCCAGCATGCGTGCGCGCACCTGCTCGATGGGGTCATGTTCGGCGCGCATAGTCTGCACTTCTTCCCGGCTGCGGTATTTTGCCGGGTCGGACATGGAATGGCCGCGATAGCGGTAGGTGAGCATTTCCAGAATATAGGGCCCCGCGCCGCCGCGCGCGCGCTCTGCGGCGCGCTCTGCCGCTTCCCTGACCGCGCGGACGTCCATGCCGTCCACCTGTTCGCCGGGGATATCGAAGCTTGAACCGCGTTGCGAGAGGTCGGTGGTGGCGGATGCACGCTCGATGCTGGTGCCCATGGCGTATTTGTTGTTCTCGATAATATAGACCACCGGCAGTCTCCACAGCTTGGCCATGTTGAAGGTCTCATAGACCTGGCCCTGATTGGCCGAGCCGTCGCCGAAAAACGTGAGGCTCACCTGGTCGCTGCGACGATATTTGTTGGCGAAGGCGAGACCGGTTCCAAGCGGTACGCAGGCCCCGACAATGCCGTGGCCGCCATAGAAATTGGCGTCTACGGAAAACATGTGCATGGATCCGCCCTTGCCATGGGAATAGCCGCTTTTGCGCCCCGTCAACTCGGCCATGACGCCTTTCGGGTCCATACCGCAGGCGAGCATATGGCCGTGGTCGCGATAGGTGGTGATGATCTGGTCGTCTTTTCTGGTCGCCATTCTCACGCCGACCACGACGGCTTCCTGGCCGATATACAAATGACAGAAGCCGCCGATGTAGCCCATGCCATAGAGTTGCCCGGCCTTTTCCTCGAAACGGCGGATAAGCAGCATTTCGCCATAGGCGTGGCGTTCCTGTTCGGCGTCAAATTCCGGAATGGATATATTACTTGCGGCCGATTGTCCGGCCGTCTCCACGATATTGGCGACATCCGCCGCGATATCGTCACCCTCAACAGCGACACCAGTGCCGGCGCGATCGTCGGACACGGTCATGGAGCCTCCCTGAATCTACGTCACCCTAGCCCCGGAAGTTACACGAACAGCCGTTGTTATGCCAGACCTGTGCAAAACGGGAGGAGTCTGTATAACAGACTGTTATTCAATGGTAATTTCTTACTATGCAAGATTTGAATCTCTGCTGGGCTGGGCGCGATCTATGGCTTTGCCGATGCCGCGCCCGGTTTGTCCAGAATGACAATGTCTTTGGGGTGCGAAAAATTCAGGATCGTGCGGGCCCGT
>JADFHH010000033.1 GCA_022567275.1 Pseudomonadota bacterium
GAGTGAGGCTCATGCCGTGCTCCTGCGGGAGTTCGGCCAGCAGATGGAGAATTTGCGCCGGGATTGTCACAGCCAGTGCGGTCGTGGGTTCATCGGCCAGGATCAGGTCCGGCTCGCACATCAGGCTCATGGCTATCATCACCCTCTGGCGCAGGCCGCCCGAGAGCTGGTGGGGATACTGGCCCAACCGGTCGCGGGCGCCGGATATTCCGACTCTTTCGAGCAGGAAAACGGCCCGGTCGCGCGCCTCGGCGGTGGTGACGGCGCGGTGCCTCAGCAGCGCTTCTTCAAGCTGGTTGCCACTGGTATAGGCCGGATTGAGCGACGCCATAGGCTCCCGGAATATCATTGCAATACGATTGCCGCGCAGATCGGACATCGCCCGTTCATTGAGATTTAAAATGTCCTTTCCGTCTAGCTCGAGCCGGGTTGCGGTGCGCAATGCGGTTTTGGGCAGGAGGTTCATCAAAGACAGCGCGGTAATCGTTTTGCCGCAACCCGATTCACCGACGATGCAGAGCATCTCGCCCTTGTCGACGTGAAAACTCACCCCCTGCACGGCATGCAGAACGCCGGAGGGCACACGGATGCCGACCGCAAGATTTTCGACTGTCAGAATACGCTCCGCCACTGGTTTATCGCCCCATGCTCTAGTTCCGGTTATCCGGCGCGGTAACATCGCGGACGCCGTCACCGAGCAGGTTGATTGCAAGCACCAGCGCAAAAATCGCCGCTCCCGGAATGGTGATGAGCCAGGCGTCGAAGAACATGAGGCCCTTGGCTTCTGCGACCATGAGGCCCCAGCTCGGCTCCGGCGGCTGGACGCCCAGCCCGAGGAAGGAGAGTGCCGCCTCCAGCAGAATCGCATGCGCCATTTCCAGCGTCGCGACGACGATCAGATGATTGGCGATATTCGGCATGATTTCGCTCAAGATGATACGCGTCGTGGAACACCCCAATGCCTGTGCTGCGGAGACGAATTCCAGAGATCGGATTTGCTGCGTGGCGCTGCGCATTACGACGGCGAACCGGTCCCATATAAGAAGGCCCAGAACCCAGATCACGACGTTCAGCGAAGAGCCGATGAGCGATACGACAGCCAGCGCGACCAGGACCACCGGCAGCGACAGGCGCGTCGTGAGGATGAAATTGACCACCATATCGACACGGCCGCCGAAATATCCCGCCAGAACGCCAAGCGTCGTGCCGATGATGCCTGAGATAATCATCGCCGCGAAACCGATGAACAGCGATATCCGCGCCCCGTAAAACAGGCGGGTGAGATAGTCGCGCCCCAAGGCGTCGGTTCCCAGCGGATGGTCCCACGTCGCCTTGGGAGCATCGTGCCAGATTGGCGGAATGAGCTTGCGCGACAGAACCTGGTCGTAAGGATCGCCCGGCGAAATCACGCTTGCGAACACCGCCGCGAAGACGATTGCCAGGAGCACGGCCGCGCCAATGATAAGCCCGGCATGGCCAAAAATGCGCCGGCGCAACTGGGTGCCTGGCGATGGTTCGAGAATTTCTTCCGCCGTTGGAATGCCGGCACGGGCGAGCGAAACTTCTGCCATGTCAGCTCACCCTGATGCGCGGATCGAGGAAGGCGTTCAGCAGATCGGCCAGCAGCGTGAGCACGATATAGAACACCGACAGCACCAGCACGATCGCCTGCATCATCGGCAGATCGGCGCGTTGAATGGACTCCCAGGCGAGATAGCCGAGCCCGTTGATCGCGAATATGGTCTCGATCACGATGGAGCCGCCGAGCATGAAACCGAACTGTACGGCGGTGAGCGAAACCACGGGCAGAATTGCGTTGCGAAGCGCATGCTTGAACAGCACGCGCATGGGCCGCAGCCCCTTGGCGCGCGCGGTGCGGATATAGTCGGATGCGAGAACTTCCAGCATCCCCGCGCGCGTCAGGCGCATGACACCGGGCGTTACATAATAGCCGAGCGCGATTGCCGGCATGACGAAGTTCTTCCAGCTGTCCGTCCCGGTTATGGGCAACAGCCGCCAGTTGATGCCGAACCAGAGCATCATCGTCAGCGCGAACCAGAAACTTGGCATCGCCTGCCCGATGACGGCGATCGACAGCGCGAGACGGTCGATCAGGGAGTTGGGCCGGATCGCGGCGAGCACGCCAAGCGGGATAGAGAGAAGCAGCGCGAAGGTAATAGCGCTGGCGCCGAGCAGCATCGTTGTTGGCAGACGGTCGAAAATGACGTTCGCCGCATCTTCGTTGAGATAGTGGGAGCGTCCGAAGTCGCCCTGCACGGCGCGAAACAGCCAGTCGAGATACTGGACCATGATGGGCCGGTCATAGCCATAAATCTTGCGGATAAGTTCGATGTCTTCCTGCGAGGCCGACTCAGGCGCCAGCGCCATAGCAGGATCCCCGGGCAGATAGACCATGGAGAATGTGATGAGCGAAACGGTGAGAGCAACGAGTAGCGCCACGCCCAGCCGCTTCAAAGCGTATGCCAACATCGCCAGCTGCCCCGGAATATAGATGCATTCCGGCCCGGCGCATATGCCGGACCGGAACGCTTTGGTGTCTTAAAATCAGCCGGTTATTTCCACTTGGCGCTGTAGAAACGCGGGATTTCATCCGGCGTGGTCTTAAAGTCCAGGTCCTTGGAGAAAACGTAGTATTTGGCGTAGGTGAACATCGGCAGCCAATACAGCTCGCCTGCAATCTTGCTCATCGCCTTTTTGTACAGTGCTTTACGCTTCTCCGGATCGGTGGTCGTACCTGCCTCCTGGATGGCCTTGATCACTTCGGGGTCATTGGCGGGATCATCCTTGCCGCCAACGAAGAACACGCCCGTGATCGCCGAGGCATCGGGGATCGAGTTCGAGCCCCAGGTCATGTGATGCATTGCCGTCTGGCCCTTCCAGGCCAGATCGCGCAGGGCGCGGTATGTCATGAAGTTCAGTTTCGCCTTGATGCCGACATTGGCAAGATAACCGATCACCGCCTCGGTAAATTCACGCTGGCGGTAGGCGTAGATCTCGGTCTCGAATCCGTTGGGATAACCCGCGTCAGCGAGCAGCTTCTTGGCTTTTGCCGGATCGTAATTCCATTTGGGAACATCGTTCGTGCAGCCGAACTGGTCCGGGTGGCAGGGCGAGTTGATGACCACAGATGCCGGGCCGACCATATTTTTGGTAATAGCTTCACGGTTGATCGCGTGGGCAACAGCCATGCGGACTCTCTTGTCCTTGAACTGCTTGCTTGGGGACGAGCCATCCACATCGAAGGCGATATAGGAAACACGCATGGTCTTGGCGTTCTCGACCGTCACCTTACCCTGAGCCTGAAGCCGCTCGGCCTGGTCTTTTGGCACGTCCCAGATCCAGTCCAGACCGCCGGTCAGCAATTCCGCGATCTGCGTGTTCATTTCCTTGATCGTGCGGAATTTTACCTTGCCGATCGTCGGCTTGCCCTTGGCGCCGCCAAAATAGTTGCTGTTCTTTTCCCACAGGACGTAATCGCCGGACTTGACCTCGACTAACTTGTAGGGACCGGTGCCATTGGCTTTCACCGAGCCGTAATCCTTCTTGCCGTCCTTCTTTATCGGTGCGTTGTCATAATGCCCGTCCGAGATCATGAAAACCGCGCCGGCCAGATAGGCGATCGCTGCCGGAAACGGCTTGTGAAGATTGATCTGGACCTTGTGCGAGCCAAGCTTCTTGGCGTCCTTCATGAACTTGACATTCGAATAGGTGAGAACGCCATTGGCCTTGTTGGCGACATGGTTGATCGTGTAGACGACATCGTCCGCGTCAAATGCGGACCCATCGTGAAACTTAACGTCGGTACGAAGTTCCACGATCAGCGTGACGTTGTCCTTCCACTCCCATTTGGTGGCGAGCAACGGCTTGTATTCGCCGGTCTTTAGATCGCGAAACATCAGGCCGTCCCAGCCGAGATGGCCCATGACCACGAGTTCACGCGTACGATTGTAATAAGTATCGACGACGCTGACCTCGCGGTCCGTAGACCAGTTCAGCGTGTCGTCCGACTTGCCGGCCTGTACGGGGCCAACGGCGAGGCCAAAAGCCGCCGCCAGGGCTGCGGTGCAAATAAACGGATATCTCTTAATCACTGTTTCCTCCTGTTACATGATGACTCATGCGCATAACGCACACGAATGCACAGACACGTTGTTGTCAAACCGGATTTTGTGCCGGGGATTGAGAAACCGGGCGGTGCGAGGGTTCAGCAGCAGCAGGACAAAAATCCTGCTTCCGCCGTCCGATAGCCCACCTCCAAACCGATGCGACATGAACACACTCAACCGGTCATCTTGTATTATTATTTAATACATGTTGTTATGTTTCAATAGAGTATAGAGTGCTTGCTTCATGGTCAAGTGAGATATGAAATGATTGTGGACCGCAACAGGACAGCTGCGCGCAGACGCCCTGACACATTGTTCGTGGGCTCGGTCGAAAAAGGGTTTGCCGTGCTCCACGCCTTCCGTACAGGGCAGCGCGAACTGGGCCTGCGCGATCTGAGCCTGTCGCAGATTTCGCAGATATCCGGCCTCGACAAGAGCGCCTCCCAGCGGTTCACCAACACACTTGTTGAGCTTGGTTATCTGGAAAAGGACCAGCGTACGCGCCGCTACCGGCCGGCTCTTGGACTGATCGGCTTCTATTACACCTACATGATCAGCAACCCGCTGGCCGAGATCGCCATGCCGCGGCTGATCGAAGCGAGTCAGGCGCATGGCACAACGGTCAATCTGTGTGAACCGGTCGGCACAGACATCATCTACACAATCAGGGTGCCGCATCAGAAAGCCTTCTTTCGCGCGACAATTCCCGGCCGCCGCATGCCGGCATTCTGCACCGCGCCCGGACTGGTGATCCTGGCCAACCGTACCGAAGAAGAAGCCGAAACCATCCTTGCCTCTTCTGATTTCGAGCCGATGACCGAGTGGACCATTACCGACCCGAAGGCCGTGCGCAAGCGGATCGAGAAAGCGCGGCGCGAGGGTTACTGCATCAGCGTCCAGCAATCCCTGACCCATGAAATCAGCACCGCGGCTCCTGTGCTTGACAGCGAAGGACGTGCCTTTGCCGCCGTACAGGTGCCCGTCTATATGCCGGAATGGACCACCGGCATGGTGGAAGAAAAGATCGTCCCTTTCGTTATCGAGACGGCGCGAGCGATCTCCGGCTCCTATTTTATCGAAAGTTGAGGGGCTTCACGCCGATATGCACGCCCTGGGAGATGAGACGATACGCGAGACCGGCAGCCGGGCGCTCGCTGTTGTGGCTCATGGGTGAGACCTCAACAGGAGCGCCCTTTCAGTACCCAAGCCTAATCCAGTGGAGAGAAGACCATGCCAGGCACTTGTGCCGATGATGCTTTGGAAAGCCTAACGCGGAGCTAACGGTGCTAAATTCTCAAACCAGGTGCACCGCCTTAGAAGGCGTGGTGCGATGGGCAAGCGATGCGGGGGCATCTGGTACAATTACAAGCGTGTGCCGGTATATGCGCGGCGCTTTGATGCGCGCCGGCATGGTTACATTCCACTCGACACCACAGACGAGCAAGAGGCCCAGCGCCGCAAGGGCCGCGCGCATACCCGGTTGGAGGCCTACTGGAAAGCCTTACTGAAAGGCGAGGAGGGCGATGCGGATGGCCGGTTCCAAGATTATTGAGCGGCTTGACCCTTACCGGTTGTGGATTTCACCGATGGTCGTGTAGGCGGAGATCAGCTCAACGCTTGAGCGAACATCAACCACCACGCTGTCCTTTTCCGCCAGCGCGCGCGCTATGACGTCGTCGATATCGCTCTCGCTATCGATTTTTAGTCCTTTGGCACCAAGGCTTTCCGCCCATTTCACGAAATCGGGTTGCGTCAGTGAGGTCGCCTCGCCGCGGCCGGGATACTCCCGTTCCTGGTGCTGGCGGATCGTTCCATAGCTGCCATTGTTGGATACGAATATCTTCACCGGCACGTTGTGCCGAACCGCTGTCGCCAGTTCGCTGCCGGTCATCAGCGCGCCGCCGTCACCAACGAAACAGAGCACCTGCCGGTCCGGAAAGCGTAGACCGGCGGCCACCGCACCGGGCACGCCCATGCCCATCGCGCCACCAACGGCGCCGAGCAGCAGAGAATTGCGCCCCCACGGCCAATGCCGGTGGACCCAGCTGCTGAAGTTGCCCGCATCGGTGACGATCACCGCATCTCCTTCGGCACGCCTGGCGAGCGCATGTACCAGAGCGCCGAAATCAATGCCGTCGGGAGCGTTGCGCGGAACATAGGCCGCGAGATCAACCGCGCGCTCGTGCAGGGCATCGCGCCACTCGGCGCGCCTGGCTACGCGCGCCGCGGGTTGAGCTGCAAGACGTGTGAGAAACAGACCGGGATCGGCTGCAATACCACACACCGTTTCAAACACACGGCCAAGTGCCTGCTGGTCGGGGTAGACATGCACCAAAGGCTGATCGGGCCTCGGCGCGCGCGGCAACAGATAGTTTTGCGTCGTCACGTCTGTAAGCCGCGTGCCGACAGCGATGATGAGATCCGATTCGCTCATGGCGTCGACCTGGGGACGCGGAATCTTGAACCCGAGATAGCCGGCAAAGCTCGGGTGGGAATTGTCCAGCACGTCTTGATGTTTGAAGGAGAGCGCGACCGGCAGCTCATGTGCCCCGGCGGCGCGGCGCAGCGCATCTCGGGATTGTTCATCGCGGATCGCACCGCCTGCAATGACCAGCGGGCGCGACGACTTCGCCAGAAGTGACATGACGGCATCAATATCGCTGGCGGAGGGCTTCGCTCTCGCCAGCGGCATGGCAGGCACGATATTTGCCGCAGTCTCGGCATGGAGCATGTCTTCCGGCAGTGAGATGACCACCGGCCCGGGCGTTCCGGATTGGGCCATGTTGAAGGCGCGAGCGATCGTCTCGGGCAGCTTGCCGGGATGGCTCACTTCCCAGACGCCCTTGGCGATACCGGAAAACATTTTGCCATAGTCGACTTCCTGAAATGCGCCCCGGCCCTTGTCGGCGCGGGCAACCTGGCCAATCAGCAGCACCAGCGGGGCCGCGTCCTGCTCCGCCATGTGCACTGCAATCGAGGCGTTTGTCGCGCCAGGCCCGCGGCTGACAATGACCACGCCAGGCCGCCCGGTGATTTTGGCGTCCGTGAGGGCCATGAATCCTGCGCCGCCCTCGTGCCGGCAGGTCACCAGATCAATTCCCTGCGCATCGGCCAGCGCGTCGAGGAGCGCCAGATAGCTTTCTCCGGGAACGCAAAAAATGCGATCGACCCCATGGGCACCAAGACATTCGACCAAAAGGTTCGCCGCGCGTTGCTCCGAACCGTCATTGCCGCTCACAGTGCGGCTTCTTTCATCATCTCGCGGGCGATGATCAATTGCTGGATTTGCGAGGTGCCCTCGTACAGCCGGTAGACCCGGACATCCCGGTAGAAACGCTCGATTCCGTATTCGGCCATATAGCCCGCGCCGCCGTGGATCTGCACCGCACGGTCGGCGACGCGCCCCACCATCTCGGAACAATAATATTTGCAGATTGCCGCCAGCTTGGTGACATTCTCACCGGCATCCTTGCGCCGCGCCGCATCCAGCACCATCGACCTGGCCGCATACACCTCTGTCTCGCAATCCGCCAGCATCGCCTGTACGAGCTGGAATTCGGCGATCGGTTTGCCGAACTGCTTGCGCTCCATCGCATAGCGAAGACTATCGCGGATCAAACGTTCCGCATTGCCGACGCACATGCCCGATATGGTCAGCCGGCCGCGGTCCAGCACCTTCATTGCGGTCTTGAAGCCCTGACCCTCCACACCGCCAATCACCGAGTCCGCGGGTATCCGGCAGTCCTCGAAGATCACGTCACACACATGGGCGCCCTGCTGGCCCATTTTTTTGTCCGGCGGTCCAAGCTTCAGACCGGGCGAATCCGCTTCGACCAGAAACGCGGAAATTCCCGAGGCGCCTTTTTTCTCCGGATCGGTGCGGGCCATGACCGTGAACAGACCGGCACTGGGCGCATTGGTGATGAAACGCTTGGTGCCGTTGAGGATATATTCGTTGCCATCGATTTTCGCGGTCGTTCGCAGCGAAGCCGCATCGGAGCCCGAGTCCGGTTCGGTCAACGCGAACGACCCGATAATCTCGCCGCTCGCCAGTTTGGGAAGGTATTTGCGTTTCTGCTCGTCAGTGCCGTCCATCACGATGCCCTGGCTGCCGATCCCGGTATTGGTGCCGAATACCGAGCGGAAGGCCGGAGATGTGTGGCCAAGTTCGAAAATAATCCGGACCTCTTCCTCCACACTCAGTCCGAGACCGCCATAGCGCTCGGGAATCGACAAGCCGAACAGTCCCAACTCGCGCATATCGTTCACAACCGCGGCCGGGACCTGGTCTGATTCCGAAACCTCGGCCTCAAGCGGGATCAGGCGCTCCTCGACGAAGCGTCCAATCACATTCGTCAGTTGGGAAAATGTTTCCTGGTCCAATGCCATTCCGACGACCCCTCCAACACCGGCGCGCGTGCTTTCTGCCATGGAGAACAATGGGCATCCACGTGCGGACTATCTATTTCACCATGCTGAGACCTCTGAATTTCCCGGATTCCTTGCACATCCGCTCTTTTCCGGCGGGTGCGGGCGGCATGTTCGATCATTCCGGCCGGCAGTTTCGCCGGTTTCAACCGGTTTTGCCTGATTTGGCTACGTCAAGACAGACTCCTCCCGTTGATTGTCACACAAGGCTCAAGCTGCGGCGCAGATTGTAGGCCGTGGCGAGGATGAGAAAGTGGGTGGCGTTGCGCGCCTCGCCCCGGTAACGCGCCCGCGCCAATCCGTATGAGCGCTTGACGATGCCGAAAAACTGCTCAACCTGCGCGCGCGGCCCGGACACCGCCTTGTTGAACCAGACCTGCCAGTTCTTCAACGGCGTGTTCCTTGCCGCCTTGTGCATCAGACAGTCCTTGACGCCAAGCTCTTTCAGCCATTCGCGGTGCGCCTTCGAGCCATAGGCCTTGTCGCCGTAAGCCGCCCCTTCATCGCCGCAAATCAGCCCCCTGAAGGCCAAACTATCATGCAATGCGGCGGTCGTCGTCAAAAGCCGCCGGATCAGACCCGAACCCTGATCGACCCCGATATGCATCTTGTAGCCGAAATAGCTCTTGCCATGCTTGCTGGTGAAGGTCGCGTCCGGATCAACCTTCGACACTTCGCCCTCCTTCATTGAAGGCCGCCGCACGCTCGCCTCGATAATGCTCGCATCCACAAGCGTGCCCTTCTTCACCATCAGCCCCTTGCCCTCAAGCTGCCGGTTCACTTCATCGAACAGCTCTTGCGCAAGCCCATGCTCACGCAGCAAATTACGGAACCGCACGAAGGTCGTCTCGTCCGGCGTCTCCTCATCCAGCGGAATGCCCGTGAACTTGCGGAACGAAAGCCGGTCGGCCAGCGCATCTTCAAGCCCAGGATCGGAAAGATCATACCACTGCGCCAGCAAAAGCGCCTTGAACAGGCAAAGCGGCGGATAGCCCGGCGCGCCACGGCGCGAATTGCTCAAGGGGTCAAGCAGGCGGTCAAGCCGCCGCCAGTCAATAAGCCCAAGCGTCCGCTCAAGCTTGTCCTCGCGCTTGCTGACCCTTTTGCGCAAAAGATGATCCACAAACCCAATCTGCCCGTAATGCCGTCGCGCCATATCAAAACCCTCCATAGAATCAATGACTTGATAGTAACATCATCGCTCTTGAAAGGGAATCCAAGGTTTCAATTATTCAGAGGTCTCAAACTGGTTGCGCTAAAAAATCGCTTCAAAAACGCCTTTGCACAGATCGAGGTGCAATTAAAACGGCGTTACGACCTGATACCAAATCTCGTCGAGACCGCCAAGG
>JADFHH010000406.1 GCA_022567275.1 Pseudomonadota bacterium
ATTACCGCCAAATGCGGGACGACGGTGTCGCCGTCAACAGGCAAACGTTGGATGCACTGGCAAAACAGGGCCTGTGGACCGAAATCGGCGACGCCGAAAATGACAACGAATCATAAGGGCCGGTTCGCTTTCACGCCCCGCTGAACACCAAGCTCACCCCGTTCAGGCAATGCCGCTTGCCGGTCGGGGCCGGGCCGTCATCGAATATATGGCCGAAATGGCTGCCGCAGCGGCGGCAATGAACCTCGGTGCGGACGCGCAGCAAGAACCGGTCGTCCTTGGTGCGCACCACGTCTGGCAATGATTGCCAGAACGACGGCCAGCCGGTGCCGCTGTCAAACTTGGTGGTGGACGGATAAACGTCCAGATCGCAGCCACGGCAATGGTACGTGCCGTCGGCATAGATTTTGTCAAGCGGGCTGGAGCCCGAGCGCTCGGTGCCGTCGCGGCGCATCACCTTGTATTGCAGTGGCGTCAGCAGCGCCTTCCACTCTAGCAGGTTGCTGAAAAAGTTCCTCGCCAATCTGGTTTGATTGTGATTCCCTTTTGTTTGAACCAAAGGGAGGTTTTTCATGCGCGGTGTTGAGTCTTCGGCTGATGATCTGTTCTCCTATATCAGGCTGGAAGAGCGTGTACCGCCGGACCATCCACTGCGCGCAATCCGGTCGCTGGTAGATGAGGTTCTGGATCAAATGAGTTTGCGGTTCGAACAGCTTTATTCGAAGATGGGCCGCCCCTCGATCCCACCGGAGCATTTACTGCGGGCAACGCTTCTGCAGGCGTTTTACTCGGTGCGTTCCGAGCGGATGTTGATGGAGCAGATCGACTATAACCTGCTTTTCCGCTGGTTTGTCGGCCTGCCGATTGACGCGGTTGTGTGGCATCCAACGGTGTTCACAAAGAACCGCGATCGGTTATTGGAAGCCGATGTGGCGCATGAGTTCCTGATGCGGCTTCTGGGTTTGCGACAGGTCAAACGGCTGATGTCGAGTGAACACTTTACGGTCGACGGCACCTTGATTGATGCCTGGGCCTCAATGAAGAGCTTTCGCGCCAAAGACGGGTCAGACGAACCACCGGCACCGGGGCGCAATGGCGAGCGCAACTTTCGCCGAGAGAAGCGTTCCAACGATACCCATGCTTCAACCACAGATCCCGATGCCCGGCTTTACCGCAAGGGCAATGGCCAGAGTGCACGATTGTGCTTCATGGGTCATGTGCTGATGGAAAACCGCAACGGACTGGTCGTCGACGCGACACTGACCCATGCCACTGGCACAGCCGAACGGGAAGCCACGCTGACCATGCTGGACCGGAAACCGCGCAAAAGGCGTATCACACTGGGTGCCGATAAAGCCTATGACGTGACCGGCTTCGTGGAGGATTTGCGCGGTCGCAATGTCACCCCGCACATCGCCGTCAACGGCACAATCAGCAAACTGGGCAAGCAACGCAAGACAGCCATCGACAAACGCACCACGCGCCATCCCGGTTATGTCATCAGCCAGCGTATCCGCAAAAGGGTGGAAGAAGTGTTTGGCTGGGCAAAAGTGCAGGCCGGATACGGCAAGATGAAGGTTAGGGGGTGCGCAAAGGCCGGGGCCGTGTTCACCTTCGCCATCGCCGCCTACAACCTGATCCGAATACCCAAACTGCTGGGGGCTGTCCCATGACCGGTCGCGCCACATCCCCGATTATCGGCAAGTGGCGGATCGTATCGTCGGACGTGTGGGATCGTGACTTTCTTGACCTTGTTGAACCCGCTTACATCCTCTTCTCACCTCAAGGCGGCAGCGAATTCGCCTTCGGAGCCGTAACCGGAACTATGGATTGCAGCTTCGGCGGAAACACCGCTTTCTTCACTTGGGTTGGAAGCGATGAAATGGACGAAGTATCCGGCTCGGGCGAAGCTGAACTGGACGACGACGGCACTCTGACAGTCAATCTGAACCGTCATCTGGGTGATAATGCCGTTCTCGTTGCGAAAAAATGGTGACTTTTTCAGCAACCTGTTAAGCGACGCCGCGAACCCTGCCAGTTGCCAGAAAATTCGCCGCTACCCGCCCAAAAACAGCCGCCCGACATCGGGGTTGGCCAGCAGGGCGCCGCCGGTGTCGGACATCGCCACCTCTCCGGCGACCAGAACGTAACCGATGTCAGCAAATTCCAGCCCTTTGCGGGCGTTCTGCTCGACCATGATAATCGTCTTGCCGTCCTTTTTCTGCAAATCGTCCAGTATGCCGAACACCATGTCGATGAACCGCGGCTCCAGCCCGATCGAGGGTTCGTCTACCAGCAAAACCTCGGGGTCCATCACCAGCGCGCGCGAAATTTCCAGCAACCGCCGCTCGCCCCCCGACCGGATCCGCGCCGGCTGGTTGGCGCGCGCCGCCAGACGCTCGTACTTGTCAAACAACTCGTCCGCCTTGGCCGCAGCCATTTTGGGGGTCGCCATCAGATAGCCGCCCATCAACAGGGTTTCGTGCACCGTCATGTCAGGAAAGACCGAGTTATC
>JADFHH010000407.1 GCA_022567275.1 Pseudomonadota bacterium
TCATGAAATATCCGGGCTAATGCCCCCATTCCTTCCACAGTCACGCATTGCCATAAACAATCCGCATTTGAGCCTTCCCAGCTCAAATTGGCATCAATCCCATACGGAAGCCTCGTAGCCCCCGGAAGTTGGCTGCTTCATTGAACACAGATAAGCAAATCGCAAATCTGAAGTAGAAAAAATTGCAAACATGACGAAACCAGGCAGAAAACCAGGCTGCGCCAAGACAGGTGGCCGGCAGAAGGGCACGCCCAACAAGGTCACTGCAAAGATGCGGGACGAAATAGCCGAGAGCGGCGAAACCCCGCTTGAATATATGATCCGCGTGATGCGTGATGAAGAATCCGAGCAGTCGCGCCGTGATGACATGGCAAAGGCTGCGGCGCCTTATCTCCATGCACGGCTCTCCAGCATCGAACAGAGCGGTGAACTGGACGTGCGCCAACATATTATCTCAGACAGGCCGGTGAGCGCAGATGAGTGGGAACAGAAGAATTGTTTGGGCACCGCAACCGGGGCCGCAGAAGTCGCTGATTGATTGCCCGTTGCCGGAGGTTTTCTTTGGCGGCGCACGCGGTGGCGGCAAGACTGACGGTGTTTTGGGGAAGTGGGCCATTAAGGAGCAGCTAACGGGCCGCGCATTCAATGCGATGATGTTCCGCCGCACAACTGTTTCTGCTGAAGACGCCATAGAACGCAGCAAGGAAATATACGGCCCCATAGGCGGCAAGTTCAATGCGTCGAGGCTGCGTTGGGTTATGCCCAATGGCGGCCGGGTTGGCTTTGGTTATCTCGATAACATCAGGGACGCGGATGCGTGGCAGGGCCGCAACCTCACGGATGTCTGGGTTGAGGAGGCGGGGCAATATCCTGACTCAGCGCCCATAGATCGCCTGCAGGCGGTGTTGAGATCGGCGCACGGCATTGGCACACAGCTTATCCTGACGGCCAACCCGGGCGGCTCCGGCCAACATTGGTTGCGTAGCAGATACAAGCTCTATCCATTCCCTGCCAGCCCGATGGTGCTGCGGCGCAAGCTGCCAAACGGGAATGTGTTTTCTGTCGCCGTTATCCCCTCGCGCATTCAGGACAACCGGGTGTTGATGCGCAATGACCCTCAATACATTGACCGGCTCTATCAGGTTGGATCTGAAAAGCTGGTCAAGGCGTGGCTGGATGGCGACTGGTCGGCGGTTGAAGGCGCGTTCTTTGATTGTTGGGATGCAGACAGACACGTCATTGAGCCGTTCACAATCCCCGATGGATGGACGCGGTTCCGCTCAGGCGACTGGGGATCGGCGAAACCATTCTCTATAGGCTGGTGGACTGTTGTAGCGGATGACTATCAAGCGAGGCCTGGGCTGGTTCTGCCGCGTGGCGCAATGGTGCGATACCGGGAATGGTACGGCTGCAAACCGGACAAGCCAAACACGGGGATTAAGCTGACCGCAGAGGAAGTGGGCCAGGGCATCATGGAGCGCGAAGGCGCTGAATTTGATGAACACGGCAACATGACCCACAAGCGTTCTCACATTACCTGTTGAACGCCAACTTTATAGCTGCCTCAGCCAAGCCAGGGCTAGAGGTGCCCCAGAAAGGGGTGGCTTAAATGGCAATGCTGCAATTCTTTGAACGGTCCAGCGGTGGGGCGGTTCCTATCGCTAACTACCAGGCGGACGAGGTGATTAAGATCATGCCCGCGAACGTTGGCGAGGTGATCGGCTACGGTTTCGCCCGGACCACACTGGTATTCGACGGCTCAGGCACGGCGGCCAAGTTTCAGGTCGGCGACGACGGCGACCCAAACCGATTCTTTGAAGACGGCGATATAGACGAGGAGACGGTCGGCACCTACTTCGGTAAGGGTGTGGGGCTGGACAACGCCTTCCTCTACACCACCGCCAACACCATTGATGTCCTGTTCACCTAGACCCCGGGGAACGACGGCACCGAAGGGCTGATCGACATCTGGTTCTACATAGCGCGGGTCTTCCCGCATTAGTCTGGTCGAGTCCCGTCAGTAGCGCGGCCTGAAAGGGCCGAGGCGTGAACGGCGGGAGGCTAGAGAAAGGCAATCATGGTTGAAACAGGAAGAGTACGACAGAACTCATACGGGAACCACCCTGAAGATCAGGTTCGCGAGGTTCGTATTAACCGGCGTGCAGAGACGGTCACAATCGACTTCTGGACACAACTGGTACTAGACGCTCGCATGTTCCACATGCAGATCGGCACGGAGAACGCACCAGTTCCCGGCACAGTCGCCATCGATGACGAACTGGTTTGGATGCTCGTAGACAACGCCGCTGGCACCGTATTGCTGCCAGCGATTGTCAACATCGAAGTTGAGGGGGCATCGACATCGGCCAACCTGGCATCGATGTTCGAGATCGACAACGCCAAAGCGCGATTTACCTCCGGTGGCACGGCATACGTCCCGGCCAACCTGCGGACAGATTCTCCGCGAGTGTCCGTAGCCACGGTGGCCCGTGTGGGCA
>JADFHH010000408.1 GCA_022567275.1 Pseudomonadota bacterium
TACGCGTTTTGGGGCTCAGCGCGCCGAGCACCACCGCCGCGCCACCGCGCTGGCGGCGCACCTGTTCGGCAATGGCGTAAACCTCATCGGCGCTGAAAGTGACAATGGCGGAGCGCCGCGGCAGCCGGGAGATTTTTTTTCCTCCCGCATAGCTGAGTTTTGAAAGCCGGGGCCGCGAGATGATGTTGGCGCGGGGCAGCAAATCAACGATCGCGTCCTTCATGGTCGCGGCGCCGAGTAGCAGGGTTTCCGCGTAGCCGCGCGCGTGCAGCAAATGCCGGGTGAAAACATGGCCGCGTTCCGCGTCCGCCGCGAGCTGGATTTCATCCACCGCCAGGAAGGCGGTATCGATGTCGCGCGGCATGGCCTCGACCGTGCACACATAATAGCGCGGCGATTTGGGCAGGATTTTTTCCTCGCCCGTAATCAGCGCCACATTGCCCGCGCCGGCGGCGCGCGCAACCTTGTCGAACACTTCGCGCGCCAGCAGACGCAGCGGCAGGCCGATGATGCCGCTCTCATGGCCGAGCATGCGTTCGATGGCGAGATAAGTCTTGCCTGTATTGGTGGGTCCGAGCACCGCGGTGACACCGCGCCCGCGCTCCGAGCCGTCCCGGGAGAAGCGATCTCTCATCTCAATGGCCTAGATTGTACCGTTCACGGCAAAGTCGAAAATATGATAGTTGCGCAACTGTTGCACACCAGCGCGTTTGGCATAAGCCTCATTCAGGGGCCGGCTGAGGATGAAAGGCACGTCCTGCTCGGAAAAGCCGCCATGGGTGCGCAGCCTATTCCCATGGAGTCCGGCCAGATCATGGTCCGCCTGCGCCGCGCCGACGCAAAAATTTTCTTGCGAGATCAGCACCGCGTCGGCTTCGGTATCGTAAGGAAGCTCCAGCGTCCCGGCCGCTTGCTCCCGGTCGAACACCGCCTCGATGCCGTTCATCGGGCGGATGAAGGCGATCACTTCTTCAGTTTTTACGCCTTTGAAACAATGCACCCGCACGAAACCGCCAAGCGCGCCATGATGGCCGGTAAAGGCGTCGGTGATAGGACAAATGACTCTGGTGGTGTCCTTGCCAAAACGCTCATCGAGCAAATCCTGAAGAAAGATAATGT
Source organism: Pseudomonadota bacterium (assembly GCA_022567275.1). Lineage (GTDB taxonomy): Bacteria > Pseudomonadota > Alphaproteobacteria > Rhizobiales > Methyloligellaceae > UBA2767. The sequence goes on from JADFHH010000408.1 coordinate 1,120, forward strand.
TATATTCCCCATCCGCGTTGCATTTGTCTTTCATGCCATGATCGGCAATCAGTCCGACGATGGCGCCCAGCTCTTCCAGTCTGCCGAAACGCTCATCGAGCGCCTTGTAGAAGGCCAGCGCCTTGGGGTGTTCGGGCGCGTATTTGTGCTGCACAAAATCGGTGAGCGAGAGATAGAGAAGGCTCGGGGGCGCCTCGCTTTCGAGAAATTTTATTCCCGCGTCGATTACGAACAGCGACAAATCTTCCGAATACATGTCCGGCAAAGGCTGACCGACTAACTCCAGAACATTGTCTATCCCGTGCTCCGCCAGGGTGCAGGCATCGGCGCATTGCGAGGAGAAGCAGACATTGCCGGCGCTGACATCGAGCCCCTTGCCCAGTTGCTTGCGCAGCTTGTCCTTGGCGGTGATGACCAGCATTTTCGCGCCCGCGCTTGCGATCACGTCGAAAATGGTGCGCGAGCGCAGCAACTCCGGCCCGGTCATCACAACCGCCTCTCCGGTCGCGCGGTCAAGATAGAAATTGCCTGCAATGCCGTGCACCTTCGGCGGCGCGCCGGTGGCGATGGAGATATTGTTGGGGCAGGTGAAGCTCGGCACCACGCAATGGGCAATGGCGCTGAACCCTTCGCGCATGAAGCGCTCGGTATTGGGAATTACACCGGCCTCGGCGGCGGCCGTCAGATAGCTCTGGTCTCCGCCATCGATACACACCACCGCGACCGGGCGTTCGGGCAGACGATATGCGACGCCGTTCAGTTCTGCCGGCGCGGGTGTCATTTCACTGCTAACCTCATCGTATGATGGCGATCTTCTTCTCGCCGGGGATTTCCATGTAAAACGCCGTCGAGGTGATGGATGCCGTGCCAAAGGGCGTTGGAACTTTCACATAGTAGGGAACATACATGCTTTTCCGGGGCACCTTGATGAGCCAAACTTCGATGTCATCCGACGCAGCCATGAACTTGATGCCGGAATTGTCCGGCGTATAGCCGGCGATGGGGATATATTTGATCCGGCACACAATCGCCGTACCCCGGTAGCCGCCCTTGCTGCGCTTGCCGCGTAAGCGGCGCTTTTTCACCTGTATCGTTTTCTTGTAGCTCAACAGGAGGTCGAACCTCTGGCGGCCATCGAACACCGGGATGCGCACGGGGCAGACCGACGCGCCGGCGGCGTTGCCGTCCGCCCTGGCCGTGAAGAATATGGCGCTCATGGGGTCAAGCACGCCTTTAACATGGGCTTCGGTGACAGGGATGATCGTCGCGCTTTTGGCGAAGGGCGGTTTGGCCATGACGTGGGTGACCGCTCCATTTTCGAACATCATGGCAAGGTCGCCTTTATGCTTCTTGGTTTTGAAGGCTACGGTGAAGGA
>JADFHH010000409.1 GCA_022567275.1 Pseudomonadota bacterium
GCCCAGTTTCTCGGCCGCCAGGATGCGCCCGTGCCCGGCAATAATTCCACCGTCCTCGTCGACCAGAACCGGAATTGTCCAGCCCCATTCCTCGATAGATGCTGCTATCTGTGCGACCTGTTCGTCGGAGTGAGTCCGTGCGTTTTTTGCATATGGCGTTAATCCAGAAACCGGACGGCGCTCTACTTTGTCAGCAGGCCATTTGGCGTCAACACCCATTGATTTGACCCCCTGTCCGAATATCGCGGAAAATCTTTTTTGACTACCCCGCCGGTCCTGGTTCGACGACTGGTGGAGATGTAATGCCCCCCGGTACCTATTGATATATAATGATAATATACACATGAATATCTTTCCTTCAGTTAGCGTGGCCGGTGTTCCTTGCTCCGAGCGTCACGTCAAGTGTGTGGGCGATCACCATCACCACCCCAGTAGTGCAAGGCGATAGCTGCGGTGCCCGTCCATTCGTGCGAGCGGAGTTCTGCTGACTCTGTTGCCTTGAGCAATATCGAGGCGAGCTCATGGGTTGGCGTAAAGTCAGAACCGCGAACTTCAATCATTGCCAGCGCGTGTTGCCGGCCGCTTTCCTGCATCGCCATGTACATTCCCGCGAGTTCTTTCGTGTCGCTCCATGTGAGGGCGTGCAATTCGTCCGTGTTAATTTCGTCTGTCATCATGCTTCCCTAATAAATGGCGGAGATGCTGGGTTTTTGTGAAGACCGTGACGGAAGTGACGGCAGTTCTGGTTATAGGCGTCACGCGCGCGCGTACGGTGTAAACCGGATTTGCCGTCACTTCCGTCACACTCCCGCCTTTGGCCGCAGCCGCAGGCCGATAAAACGCTTGCCGACACGGGTGTGTTGTTTGACATACCCTCTGTCTTCGAGCCGTTGAGAAAAGCGCCGTGCCGTCCCGGAATATTCGCCGTTCTGTTCTGTCCATATTTTCCAGGACTGGAACAGCTCGCTTGATAATTCATAGCCCTGCGGTCCAGGTCGCAGCTTTCCTCTATCCAGGCTGCGATTGCATCCTCGCCCTCCAGGTAATTTGCCGTGGCATCCTGGACAACCTGCGGTGGTGTAAGGCTTCCGCGCTCTTGCCATTCGATACAGCCGTCCAGCATCCATTGCAGAATACCCGGCCACTCAGCTTTGAGCTTCTCGGCGAGATCCGGGTCGCGCTCATCCGGCGGGATCGTGATGGTGAAGGGTATAAGGTTGAAGCGCCGCCGGATCGCCTCATCGACTGAGCGTAGGCCAGGCTTGTGATTGCCTGCGATCACCAACTTAAACGCTGGCACGAACTCAAAGAAATCCTGCCGCATGAAACGGGCCGCAATCTTGTCGCCGCCGGTCAGCGCCTTAATCCGCGCCTCGGCCCACCGGCGGCCCTCTTCAGTTTCGGTGGCCGTCACCAGCCGCGCGCCGCGAAGCCCGGCAAGGTCTGTCGGGTGTCGCTCCGCCGATGACGCTGTGAATGTCTCGATAGGTGCGGTCCGGTGATAATCACCGAAGATACCGGCAACCGTATCCAGCAGGACGGACTTGCCATTCGCGCCGGTTCCGTACATGAAGAACAGCGCGTGTTCGCGCGTCGAGCCGGTCAGGGCATAGCCGAAGACCCGCCGAAGGAAGCTTTGAAGATCATCCCTGCCATCCGTGATGCGGGCAAGAAACTTCAGGAAGTCGGGACACTCACCTGCGGGCGAAACTGCGGTGCAGCGCGTGATGTAATCTGCCGGCCGGTGAGGTCGCATATCGCCGGTCTTGAGGTCAATGGTCCCGTCCGGCGTGTTCAGCAGCCAAGGGTCCGCGTCCCACTGATCCACCGTGGCAGCAAGCCGCCTGTCGGCCTTAGCCAGCCTTTCCACCGCGGCGACGGTCTTGGCGCTGGCCAACATCCTGCTTAATCCGTCTTTGTTGCACCGCGCGGATGCTTCACGACAAATTTCGCGGGCAAGGTCGAAGCTGCGCAGTGTATCGTCGATATGCCAGCGCGCGCCGTCCCATGCGAGCCATTTCCCCCAGGCGGCGACATAGCGGAGATCATCAACGTGTAGCTCAGCGAAGCGCAGCGCCAGGGCTTCATCGGTGAATTTAGGCGGGCGCACATCCTCTTGCTCGGCAGCCTTCATCTCCACAAGAGCCGGGAAATCTTCTACCGTCATGCCGAGCCGTCCTTCCACATCTGGTAATGATCCATCTGCGAAAAATAATCGCGGCGGGAATCAAACAGGATAAAACTGTCCGTTTCACCTGACGCCTCCGAGCGCGGTATCTCGACATCACTCAGGGACGGTCTCTGCTCATTCAATTCTTGGGAAATAGTCCGCCAAAGGTCCTGGGCTTCAATCTCCCATTCCTGATAGATTTCTGCGACCCGCTCAAAGCGGTCGGTTAGGTCATTGATTGATTCCGCGTGATTTTCCTTTACCGCGTTCTCAATCTCGTTAAGACGCCTTTGTTGGTCCCAGCGGGCATTATCAACGC
>JADFHH010000410.1 GCA_022567275.1 Pseudomonadota bacterium
CACAGGTTCACAATCAACTGCAAACACAAGGTTGAAATCCACTACGACGGCATCATTAGCCCAGATGCAATTCTTGAACCTCGTCAGCCTCAAGGCACTGAAGAAAAAAAGAAGCCGAAAACCCGCCCCGGCTGATCTTATTGTTTAAGTTTCGCTCTGTCTCGTGAATACCTCCCACGCCTCGACGCTTCAGCGCAGCCTTGAGCGAGTTCTAGGCCATGATACGTTTTCCAAGTTGCCTCTTCCTACCCAACTCCGCCAAGTTTCCTTTGATTTCGTGCCGGTCACAGCCTATCAAAAGCTCCCCACGCGTCAGGAGTGCGACACGCATGACCAACAACGCCAAACCGGAACCGCGCCCCGGCATATTGGACATCTCGCCCTATGTGCCGGGGAAAAGCGCGCTTGAGGGCGCCGCGCCGGTGATCAGGCTGGCGTCCAACGAAACGCCGCTAGGCCCGAGCCCCAAGGCGCTGGCCGCATTCGCGCGCGCGCGCGCGCTTGCGCGCTATCCCGACGGGCAGGCGAGCGCGCTGCGCGAGGCCATCGCCAGGCGCTACGGGCTGAACCCGGCGCGCATCGTGTGCGGCGCGGGGTCCGACGATTTGCTGAGCCTGCTGGCGCAGGCCTATCTCGGCCCCGGCGATGAAGCCATCCATACCGAGCATGGCTTTTTGATGTACCGGATAAATATTCTGGCCAATGGCGCGACACCGGTGGCGGCGCCCGAGAGCGACAACCGGGCCGATGTGGACGCCATACTGGCGCGGGTGAGCGCGCGCACCAAAATGGTGTTTCTCGCCAATCCGAACAACCCGACGGGCACCTATCTTCCCGCCGGCGAGGTGCGGCGTTTGCGGGGCGCCCTGCCTTCGCGATGCCTGCTGGTTTTGGACGCGGCCTATGCGGAATATGTGCGGCACGACGATTATGAGCCCGGGCTGGAGCTGGTGGCGGCCACGGACAATACGGTCATGACCCGCACCTTCTCGAAAATCCATGGGCTGGCCGCGTTGCGCATCGGCTGGTGCACTGCGCCCGATGCCATTTGCGATGTGCTGAACCGTATTCGCGGCCCCTTCAATCTGACCGCGCCGGCGATTGCGGCCGGCGCGGCCGCACTTGAAGACGCGGCGCATATGCAAAAAGCGTTCGCGCATAATGAACAGTGGCTGGCCTGGCTCACGGAAAAGATCGAGGGCCTTGGCCTCGCCGTGACGCCGAGCGCCGCCAACTTCGTGCTGATTCATTTCCCCGATCATAAAGGCTTGCGCGCCGCGGACGCGGACGCGGCGCTCACCGCTGAGCGCATACTGCTGCGCCGCGTGGAAAAATACGGTTTTCCTGACGCGCTCAGAATGACGGTCGGCACGGCGGAGGAAAACAGGCAAACGCTCGGTGTGCTGAAAGCATTCATGGCAAGCGGCGGTGCATCGTCATGAGCAAGAAGCTGTTCGATCGTATCGCCATCATCGGCCTCGGGCTGATCGGAACGTCAATCGCCCGCGCGGCGCGCGCTAACGGCGTGGTGCGCGAGATCGCCGGCACGGCGCGCTCGGAGAAGACACGCTTGCGCGTGCGCGAGCTCGCGATATTGGATGACGTTGTCGAGACGCCAGCGCAGGCGGTCGAGGGCGCCGGTCTTGTCATCGTCTGCGTGCCGGTCGGCGCCAGCGGCGCCATCGCGCAAGAGATTGGCCCGCATCTGGCGCCGGGCACGATTGTCACCGATGTGGGCTCGGTCAAGAACAGTGTTTTGCGCGATATGGAACCGCATATCCCGGACGGGTGCTTCCTGGTGCCGGGGCACCCGATCGCCGGCACCGAGCAATCGGGTCCCGACGCCGGTTTTGCAGAGTTGTTCACCAACCGCTGGTGCATCCTCACGCCGGGCGCGAAGGCGAACGCCGACGCGGTCGCGAAACTCACCAGCTTCTGGCAGGCGCTGGGGTCGGAGGTCGATATCATGGACGCGGAACATCACGATCTGGTGCTCGCCATCACCAGCCATATTCCGCATCTGATCGCCTATAACATCGTCGGCACGGTCGCCGACCTTGAGAGCGATACGCGCCTGGAGGTGATCAAATATTCCGCCAGCGGGTTTCGCGATTTTACCCGCATCGCCGCCTCCGACCCGGCGATGTGGCGCGATGTGTTCCTCGCCAACAAGGATGCGGTGCTGGAAATGCTCGGGCGGTTCAGCGAAGATTTGTCCGGCTTGCAGCGCGCCATCCGGCGCGGCGACGGCGCGGCGCTGGAAGAGATGTTTACCCGCACGCGCGAAATTCGCCGCAATGTGATCGAGGCGGGTCAGGAGACGGCCGAGCCGGATTTCGGGCGCGCGCGCGCCACCTCTCCCGATCCGGATTAAATCACGAACGGAGAGTAAGCCGTGTCTGATCTTTGGGTGTTCGGTTATGGTTCCCTCATGTGTCGTCCTTGCTTCGATCATAGTGAGAGCCAGCCCGCCTTGCTGTGCGGGGCG
>JADFHH010000411.1 GCA_022567275.1 Pseudomonadota bacterium
CTTCGCAGGAACCGCTCCCTTCCTCACGAATCAAGACGGTCTCGAGTCCGCGTCCCCTTAGATGAGGAAAGGATGGGCGCATAATAATGCAGCCAGACAGAGCGGGGATAAGTTTTTTCAAACGGCCTCAAGTAGCCGACAGGCGGTAGGCTAAAAAAAATGCGCCGCCGCGCAGGGGCAGCCGATTCAGGAGTTTAGTGTACTGTCACGGTAATGGACCACTGTCACCGTAATGGACGTAATGGGAATGCCACCGTAATGTCCCACCGGAATGTAAAGTCTGCCTTTCTTCATGATGATGGACGCAACATTTGCATTCCCTGGTCAATAAATTTTCGAACCAGACGCGTATATGGGATACCTTGCTGCTTTGCAGCTTTTTTCAGGGCTGTAAGCTGATCTTCCGGCAATCTCATATTTAGCTGCGCCGTTTTTTTACTGAACTCAAAACGGACTGTGTGACCACCTGACAAATCATAGTCTGTTAGGTCTGCTTCCTCGACAAAACGTTCTGCTTCCTCGTCTGTTTTAAACACCGGCAGTGGTTTTTTATCTTTCTTGCTCATAATCTAATATCTCCTTCTGGTGCATGTATCTGGCACTGATTGGACGAATTAATCGTTTTCCCTCTCGCTCACGGAAACAAAAAACAACAAATACGTAGCGCCCTTCAGCGTCTTCTCCTACAGCTCGAAACCGTCTTTCGGCGGCGGGGCCGAAAGGGTCATCAAAAATGGTTATTGTGCCAGAGAGCACCCATTCGATAGCTGATTTTTCCAATCCGTGTTGTCTGCATTTAGGCCAATTACCATCATCCCATTCAAAACCATCAAATTGCATGCTAATGCCTTTAATATATAGAAATGTATATACATTTTATGTGCCCGTCAATGTTTTAGATTACGGTGGGATTACGGTGACAGCATTTCGGCGTTGGCCGGAATGACGGGGTGGATATCGATCGAACCGCCCGCGGGTCAGAGCCTATCCAGCCTTGAACAAGCCTCCCCCGACAGCCTCCAGCACCTCCGGCCCATCATTCCCCGGATTGTTGATCTTCCGCTCCAGCTCAACCGCCTCCAGCAGCGCATCGTCCGCAGGCGCCAGTAAATCCGCCATGTCCGCAGGTGAAACCCGTTTGCAATCCAGCCACGCATCGAAATCATCCGGGTCGAGGATGACCGGCATCCGCTCGTGCAACGGGCTGACGGTGGCGTTGGCCTGTGTCGTCAGAATTACCGCGGACTCAATCTCAGCTCCATCGGCGCCCTGCCAGTGTTCCCACAGGCCCGCGAAGGCCAGCAGGCCTTCATCGCACCGTTTGAGATAAAACGGGCGCTTGGCGCCTTTTGGTCCGGTCCACTCGATGAAGCCATCGGCCGGGATCAGGCAGCGGCGGTGGCGCATGGCAGCGCGGAAGGAGGGTTTTTGCGCGGCGGTCTCGGCGCGGGCATTGATCAGGGTGGCAAAATTGTCCGGGTCCTTGACCCAGGATGGCACCAGGCCCCAGCGCACAAGCGCCAGCTCGCGCGCGCTTTTTGTGCCCAGGCGCACGATGTGAATGGGCTGCGCCGGCGCAATGTTATATCGCGGCGGATAATTTGGCCGTTCTCGATGCCCGAACGTCGCACGCACGGTCTCGGGATTCGATATCAGGGTGAACCGGGAGCACATCGCTTGGCCATAGCAAGCAAACCGTAGGAATAAAAGCGCCAAATCGGCGCCCGCGAGGGTAAGGCTTTGGAAACCCTTATCCGCCACCCTCAAACTTGATGTTGGCGTGTGTAAACCAGTGGTGAGTTCGATGTCCAAATCGTCTGTTCAGTTGCGTATCGTTGCCTCGAGGGACCATAATTTCTCCCGCGAAAAGCTCGCGAGCGCCTTCAAAAACTCGATGATCGAGCATCTTCGGGCCCATACGCAAGGCACCAACATCAACCCGGAAACCTTGCTCACAACAGATTATCTCAACCATTTCAATGAGATAATCATGCTGTTGGAGCTGGTGCCTTCCGCACCCACCCAGTTCGCCGCAGATCTGGCCGAGTGGGAACATCAATCCTACGAAGAGCATTTCACCCATTCGGGCTTCCGCGACAAGGAGCTGGCAATCGCCGGCTATCGCAACGCGCCGGAAGACATCCGCCATGATTTCGATTCCTCCGTGGCCGATCTCGAGCAGGAAATGGTGATGCTGTTGCAGCAGGTTCTGGAAAAAATCGAGGCTGGCGATACCGAAGGGCTCTCCAGGCTGTGCATCGAGGCCGTGCCAAACCTGCAAAATCTGGTTCAGATCACCTCCGGCATTGTCAACGGATCTCAGGCGCCCGGGAGCGAAACAGAAACCTCGAGCGCCCAGTCCGAGATAGACGCCCTTTTCGACTAGCCCGGATATTTCATGAAGGGGCGCGATAGCCGTCATTTGGATCGATTCACGGTCGTTATGATGGTTGGCGGTATTTTTCTCTGTCGCTGAACTGCGCTTG
>JADFHH010000412.1 GCA_022567275.1 Pseudomonadota bacterium
GAAGCTCATCACTTTTATTGCCCTTTCCTTCGCTCTTAGATGAGCCACGCACTGCTGATTCGTTCGCCGCTTAAAGAGTCATATATATAATGTGTCTGAATGGATTGAAATACGGCAATCCCGTGACCAGCAAGTGCTGGGTTGTCCAGTCGAGGAATTGCATTTGTCCGGCGCCTCACTTACACGGTGAACCCATGCAGCGGTGCGCACCCATTTATAGCCGGGCCTCCATCTGCGTGAAAGTCCTTATCTGCGCGGCAATTGTCCTGAGTTTCGCGGCAACCTCGCAGGCACAGCCCGTCCATGGCATCGCCATGCATGGCGCGCCGATGCACCAGCCGGGTTTCACGCGGTTCAGCTATGTGAACCCGGAGGCGCCGAAAGGCGGAACCGTAACCTTCGCCGCGCTCGGTTCATTCGACAGCCTTAACCCGCTCATCATCATGGGTGTGTCCGCGGCGGGCCTGCGCGGCTATGTGTTCGAAAGCCTGATGGCGCGTGCATATGACGAGCCGTTTTCGCTCTATGGCCTGCTCGCCGAAAACATCGAGACGCCCGAGGACAGGAGCTGGGTTGCCTTCACGCTGCGCAAGGAAGCACGCTTCTCCGATGGCCAGCCCGTCACAGTCGAGGATGTGCTGTTCTCTCAAAAACTGTTGCGCGACAAGGGGCGTCCCAACCACCGTACCTATTATTCCAAGATAACGCGCGCCGAGAAGACCGGCCCGCGCACGGTGAAATTCACCTTCAATGGCGAAGGCGACCGGGAAATGCCGCTGATAATGGGGCTGATGCCGATTCTGCCGCGCCATTTTTATTCCGCCGATACATTCGAAGACACGACGCTGAAACCGCCCATCGGCAGCGGCCCCTATCGTGTCGCCAAGGTCGATGCCGGCAAGCAGATCGTCTATGTCCGCAACCCCGGCTATTGGGGCCGGACGCTGGCCGTCAACAAGGGCCGGTTCAATTTCGATGAAATCCGTTACGACTATTACCGCAATAACGACCCGATGTATCAGGCCTTCCAGAAGGGCCTGTTTCAGCTCTGGCGTGAATCCGATTCCGGGCGCTGGGCACGCGGCTATGACTTTCCCGCACACAAGGATGGCCGGGTGGTGCGGGAGGAATTGCCCATCTCCGTCCCATCGGGCATGTCGGCGCTTGTGTTCAACACCCGCCGGCCAATCTTCGCCGACATCCGCGTGCGCAAAGCGCTGACGCTGATGCTGGATTTCGAATGGCTGAACAAAAATTATTTTCACGGCCTTTATACCCGCACCCAGAGCTTCTTCGACCGCTCTGCACTGTCGTCGCATGGACGCGCGGCGGATGCGCGCGAGCGTGAACTGCTGGCGCCATTTGCCGGCGCGGTGGAGAAAGCGATACGCGATGGCGTCTACAAGCTGCCGGTCAGCGATGGCAGCGGGCGCAATCGCAACAACCGCCGCAAGGCGCTGGGCTTGCTCAAACAGGCCGGGTACACGCTTAAAGAGGGCAAGCTGGTCGAAGCGAAATCCGGCCGCCCCTTCAGCTTTGAAATTCTGGCGTCAAGCGGCGCCCAGCAGCGCCTGCTGCTGAAATTCGCCGACGCGCTCAAGGGGCTGGGGATTGTGGTACGGCTGCGGCAGGTGGACTCCGCGCAATATCAGCGCCGCCGCCAGACTTTTGATTTCGATATGATCCAGGCCTTCTGGTACGCCTCGCTCTCGCCTGGAAACGAGCAGCTGTTCCGCTGGAGCATCGACAGCGCCGGCGCGCAAGGTTCTTTCAACTATGCCGGCGTCAAAAACCCGGCCGCCGACGCCATGATCGCGGCCCTGCTCGCGGCCAGAAAGCGGGAGGATTTCGTCTCCGCCATCCGGGCACTCGACCGGGTGCTGTTATCTGGTCACTATGTGATTCCCCTGTTCCATACGCAAAAGCAGTGGATTGCAAGATGGAAGTGGCTCGCACATCCGGCCAAGACTTCTCTCTACGGCTATCGCGTTGACACCTGGTGGATAGAAAAATGATGGACCGCGCGTCCTCTGTCCGGATCAAGATTAAAGAGCGGCCCGACGCGCTCTGTGCCGAGGCCGCTCTGCGCCATCACGCCGCGCGCGCGCCCGGCAGAAGTGCCTTCACGGATTCTCCGGACCGCGCCGAGCACGGCCTTGGTCCGCCGCGAGCTGTGAGTTTCGCGCAAGCCAACAGGATTACCGATGCGATTGCCGGTAAGCTGCGCGAATGCGGTCTGAAACAAGGCGATGCGCTCGCGCTACAGACGCCGAACATCATCGAAACGCCGCTGCTGATTCTTGGCGCCTGGCGCGCCGGGCTGGTTCCCTGCCTGATGCCCCAGCTGTGGCGGCATGAGGAAATAGACCGGGCCTTCGCCCAGGTGCAGCCCAAGGCGGTGGTCACGATTGGCGATGATGGGGATCAATCGCCGGCCCGGACAATGTGCGATGTGTCCGCGCGGCACGTGAGCATCCGCT
>JADFHH010000413.1 GCA_022567275.1 Pseudomonadota bacterium
GCGAGGAATGGATCGCGCATCGCGATTTCACGCCGATAGAGGCGGTGGCGGACGACGCGCTGCTGGAGTATGCGCGCAAATATTCGGCCGCCGCGGAGTAGCAGCTTAGTGCGTCCGCAGTTGGCCTGGAGAGGGCAGATTATTGCGATCCGCGGCAGGTCTGTTTCGACCCGGAGGCGCCAACAATGTTTTTCAGTGCTGTACAATCATAACACCCGCTCGTCTCAATAGCGCAAGTGGGGGGCCCGGATGTCAGCCCAGTCCCGCTCGTCCTGTTGCAGGCGTTTATCGAAATCGTCCGGACCCAGAGCCGGATCGTCCACCCACTTCCGCAAAAAGGCGCCCCCGCTCAACAGATCGAGCGCCAGTCTGTCTGTTTCATATTCGTAGGGAGAATCGCGCCAGAGTTTGTAGTCGGGATATTCCAGGCGGATCGCCTTCAGCAGCAGGGCGACAAGCCGGTAGGGCCGGAAATGTTCATGCCGGTACGCCGCGTGGTCGGTATGTATTTGCAGGCCCGAACACAGTTTTCCGCTATGCTTGTGAAAGACCGGCTCAAAATAACATCGCCGCAGGAGGCAGCCTTCCAGCCACTCACTTTGCAGGGAATTCATTTTTCCGAGCACCGCATCGAAATCGATATCCGGCGCCCCTATGACTTCAAGCGGCGTTGTCGTGCCGCGTCCTTCCGACAGGGTGGTCCCCTCAATGAGAACCGTACCGGGAAAGCATCGCGCCATGTTGAGACTGGAGGCATTGGGACTGGGGTTCACCCACGGCAACTCTTGCAGCGGCCAGCCAAATCCCGGCGCGAGGGTAGGATCGTAGTCGAGCATGGGCACGATATTCAATTCCAGGTCCAGTTTCTCCAGCGCGACATACCAGCCGGCAAGTTCCGCGAATGTGAGCCCATGTCGCATGATAAGCGGTCCGGCGCCGACGAAGCTTTCCCACCCTTGTTCCAGAATAGTCCCCTCGATCGGCCGCCCTGCCGGGTTCGGACGATCGAGAATCCAGACGGACTTCGCATGTTTGCTGCAGGCCTCCAGGAAATAGAAAAGCGTCGTCACATAGGTGTAGATCCTGGTTCCGATATCCTGAATATCCACCACCAGAACATCGAAGCTCTGCATCATGCCGCCGGTCGGGCGGCGAAACTCGCCATACAGGCTGAACACCGGAATGCCGTGCCGTGGATCGGTATAGTCGCCGGATTCAACCATATCATCCTGCTTGTCGCCTCGCATGCCGTGCTGTGGACCGAAGGCGGATGAGAGGGAAATATCGGGACATGCGGCGAGCGCGTCCAGGGTGTGAAGACCGGTTCTCGTGACCGAGGGCGGGTGCCCCAGCAACGCGACACGGCGCCCTTCGAGCGGTTTCCGGAGCGCCCGGTTGGCAAGAAAATTTTCGATCCCCAGTTTCATCACGCTTTCATCCATTGAATGCAGGGCGGCGCGAAACAATGCGGCGCTGGATTTTGATCTCTATCCAGCGACATTACTGCGCCGCCAGCCATCGGTCACCAAGTTAGTGCGACAGCGCCGTGACCGCTGTCGGCATTTGGCAGAGCTTGAGCACCCGCCTCACAATTGCCCGCCAAGACCCCTTGCCCCCTGGCTTCATCCCGCCGATGATGACGCAAAACCAACCAAGGGAACCGCAGCCATGAATCTCCACGCCCTCGCCCTCGCCCGTATCGAAAGCGGCGAAGGCCCCGTCCGTGTCGGCCTGATCGGCGCGGGCAAATTCGGTTCCATGTTTCTCAATCAGGCGCCGACCAGCCCGCTGCAAGTGACGGCCATCGCCGATCTGGACCTCGAACGCGCAAGGACGGCGTGCAAAAATGTCGGCTGGGACGAGGCGCGCATCGCCGCCGTCGCATTCGAAGAGGACGGCAGGGAGCTTTGTTCCCGCGACGATGTGGATGTGGTTCTCGAAGTCACCGGCTCGCCGCCCGCCGGCATCGCCCATGCCCGCGCCGCCTTCGCCAATGGCAAGCATATCGTCATGGTCAATGTGGAGGCGGACGTGCTCGCCGGTCCCTTGCTGGCGCGCGAAGCCGAGAGCGCGGGCGTGGTTTACTCCATGGCCTATGGCGACCAGCCGGCGCTGGTGTGCGAGATCGTCGATTGGGCGCGCGCGGCGGGTTTCGAGGTCGTGGCCGCGGGCAAGGGCACAAAGTATCTGCCCGCATATCACGCCTCCACGCCGGACACGGTGTGGGATCATTACGGGCTGAGCGCCGAACAGGCCGCCCTAGCGGGCATGAACCCGCAAATGTTCAACTCGTTTCTCGATGGCACCAAATCGGCCATCGAAATGACCGCGATCGCCAACGCGACGGGGCTCACCCCGGCGCCCGGCGGTCTCGATTTCCCCGCCGTCTCAACAGACGATCTGCAGAATGTTCTGATCCCGGCGCAAGATGGCGGCGTGCTGCATCACAAGGGCCAGGTCGAGGTGATCTCATCGCTTA
>JADFHH010000414.1 GCA_022567275.1 Pseudomonadota bacterium
AGGGACGCAGCCCCGCGACCGGCTTGCGCAGCGCATCGCCAACACGATTCAGTGCTGGTTCGAGAGCGGTGAGCGGCTTGACTCCCTGAACAGAAAAATTTGTCCCGGCGATATTCTTGTTCTCGTTCGCTCACGCGACGCCTTTGTCGGCAAACTCATCAAGGCGCTGAAGGCGCGCGGTATCGCCGTCGCGGGTGCGGATCGCATGAAGCTAGGCGAACAGCTGGCGGTGATGGATTTGATGGCGGTGGGAGATTTCGTGCTGCTGCCGGGGGATGATCTCACCCTTGCCTGCGTGCTCAAGAGTCCGCTGATAGGCTTCGATGACGATGATCTGTTCGATCTCGCCTATAAGCGTCCAGGCGCGCTGTGGAACGCTTTGCGCGGCAAGGCGAAGACTGATTTGCACTACGCGGCGGCGGCGGCGCAACTTGGAGATTGGCTCAACCGCGCCGACACCGCGCCGCCCTATGAGTTTTTCGCACGCCTTCTGGAAGAAAACCAGATGCGCATGCGGCTGGCGCTGATTGCCCGGCTCGGGCCGGACGCGGGCGACGCCATCGACGAATTTCTCAACCTCGCAATCGATTATGAGCGCGTATCCCATCCCTCATTGCAGGGGTTCCTCGACTGGATGCGCAAGGGGGATGCGGAAGTGAAGCGCGATATGGAGCAGGGCCGCGACGAGGTGCGCATCATGACCGTGCATGGCGCAAAAGGTCTGGAAGCCAATGTGGTGTTCCTGCCGGACACCTGCCGAACGCCCTCGGGGGTTGGCAACAAGCCCAAACTGCTCCCCCTGCCGCGCGCGTCCGCGCCGCCAGGTACGCCAGAGCATCTGGTCTGGGTTCCTCCGGGCGTCATGGAGCTTAAAGAGATCAGGGACGCCAAGATCGAGCTGAAGGAGAAGGAGCGGGAGGAATATAACCGGCTGCTCTACGTCGCCATGACCCGTGCGCGCGACCGGCTCTATGTCTGCGGCTGGAAGGGGGCGAACAAAGTCCCCGAGAATTGCTGGTACAAGCTGGTGAGCGCCGGGCTTGAGGGTGTGGCGCAACCGGCCAAAGACGCGCTTGGCGAGGACGTGCTGCGCACTGAGACAAAGCAGAGCGTAAAGGCGAAACAAGCGGATAGTGAACCACAAACGATTCCGCTCCACCTGCCGCTTCCTGAATGGGCGAAAGCGGATGCGCCAACCGAAGTGCCGGCCAATTTGCCGCTGACGCCCTCGGCTATTTCACCGCAAGGCGAAGAGGAGAAGGGCCAACTGCGCGAGCAGGACGTGACGCCGCCGCTGGAGCGCGCCGGAAAATCCCGTTTCCTGCGCGGCAAGCTGGTGCATGACCTGCTGCAACATTTGCCGGACATCGCGCCGGACAAGCGCGAAGCGGCCGCGCGCGGCTTTGTATCCGCCAGGGGAGAGGCGCTGGGCGAAGCCGGGCGCGAGGAGATTATAGCCGAGACATTGGCGATCCTTGAGTGCGAACAGTTCGCGCCCTTGTTCGGCCCCGAAAGTCAGGCGGAAGTGCCCATAACGGCCCGCATTCCCCGCCCGGGCAAGCCGGGGCTGGAATTTTCGGGGCAGATCGACCGGATCGTAATCCTCGGCGATGAAGTGCTCCTTGTCGACTACAAGACCAACCGTCCCCCGCCTGAGCGGCCGCAAGACGTGGCGCCGCTGTACCTCCGGCAACTGGCGGCCTACAGATACGCACTTGGCCAAATCTATCCGGAAAAAAAGGTGCGCGCCGCGCTGCTGTGGACCGAGGGTGCGCGAATCATGGTGCTGCCCGATGCGTTGCTCGATGCGGCGATGGCCCGGATTGTCACACTTTAGAGAGCAGCCCTTGACGCTTGGGTTTGGGGCACATACGTTCCCCCCGGCTGCCATGGATCGCGACCGGTTCCGCGGCCCGGATTAGCAGGAGATTCACACCATGACAACCGCAACGGTATCCGACGACAGCTTCGAGGACGAGGTTTTGAAGTCATCGACCCCCGTGGTGGTCGACTTCTGGGCCGAATGGTGTGGACCGTGCAAGCAGATTTCCCCCGCGCTTGAAGAAATTGCGCAGGAGATGAACGGCAAGATAAAGATCGCCAAGCTGAATATTGACGAAAATCCGAGCACGCCGGGAAAATACGCCATTCGCGCGATTCCGACCTTGATCCTTTTCAAGGACGGTGAAGTGGCCTCGATCCAGACCGGCGTTGCGCCCAAGAGCAAGCTGGTGGACTGGATCAACCAAGCCATTTCGTAATTTTTTCCAACCCCCTCACTGGCCGTTATTATCTTTCTCCAGCGCGCCGAGAATCTGTCCGGAGAGATACAGCGAGCCGCAAATGAGGATGCGCACCGGCCCATCGGTGCGGGTGCGGCTGGCCTCCAGCGCGTGGGTGAGGTTAAGCGCCGGGTGCGTCTCAAGCCCGGCATCGCGGGCAATAGAGGCCAGCTCATCCGCGCCAAAAGCCCTGTC
>JADFHH010000415.1 GCA_022567275.1 Pseudomonadota bacterium
GCGTCGTCAGCAAAATGATCCGGCGTCCCTTATCCTTGCGCCACGCGTTGAAAGCCTCGAACGAAGTGTGGCGCTGGATTCGGGCATGGGCGATATAATCGAGCCCGGCGCGGCGCAAGGCCCGGTCAGAGACATCGAAGCCCGATGGCGCGATGATGTGGACGGCCACGTCCAGACACGCGCCAAGCCGTAGAATCGCGCCGGTATTCTGCGGGATATCCGGCTGGTAGAGGGCAATATCCATATTTTTTGTCCGTGGCGGTGATGCGGGTTGGAGCCTAATCCTGTTTGACCCGATAAGGCTCTAGACATTCGCGCGCAAGGGTGCAAAAAAAGCGGTGAATCGGGACCGGTATCCTAAAAGCCCGTTTCGCGTATATCCTTAAAATCATGAGCCGCTTGCAGGAGGAAGGACGCCTTGGCCAGGAAACCCACCGAACCTACCCGCCGGGATTTCATGACCATTGCCGCCGGTTCGTTCGCGGCTGTGGGCGGCGCGGCCGCCATGTGGCCGCTGATCGACCAGATGAACCCGGACGCATCCGCGCTCTCTCTGGCCACGATCGAGGTCGATCTGGCGCCCATCGAGCTCGGTCAGGCGATCACGGTGTCGTGGCGCGGCAAGCCGGTGTTCATCCGTCACCGCACGAAAGCTGAAATCGAGCAGGCCAGGGCGGTCAAGCTCGAAGATCTCGCCGACCCGGAAGCGCGCAACCAGAATCTGAGTGAGGACGCCCCGGCTACGGATGCGAACCGGGTCAAGGACAACAATGAACAATGGCTGGTTCTGGTCGGCATTTGCACCCATCTGGGCTGCATCCCGAAGGGTCAGAGGATCGGCGACGAGAAGGGTGAATATGGCGGCTGGTTCTGTCCCTGTCACGGATCGCATTACGACACCTCCGGGCGTATCCGCAAGGGACCCGCACCGCGCAATCTCGATGTCCCCGTGTTTGAGTTTATTTCCGACACCAGGATCAAGATCGGCTAAGGCTCGTTTGAGCGAACGAAGGGCGTAAATGGCACACGCATCAAGCTATAAGCCGACCTGGGCAATCGCCAAATGGTTCGATGTCAGGCTGCCGGTCATGCGCATGATGCATGACCAGCTCCAGGTCTATCCCACCCCGCGCAATCTGAATTATCTGTGGACGTTCGGCGGTATTTTGACCTTTTTCCTCGCCGTCCAGATGATGACGGGCATCGTTCTGGCAATGCATTATGTGCCGCACGAGTCGATGGCGTTCGACAGCGTCGAACATATCATGCGCAATGTGAACTGGGGCTGGCTGCTGCGCTATATGCACTCCAATGGCGCGTCCATGTTCTTCCTCGCCGTCTATATCCATATCGCGCGCGGCATGTATTACGGCTCCTACAAGGCGCCGCGCGAGATTTTGTGGATCCTCGGCGTGTTCATCTTCCTGGCCATGATGGCCACCTCTTTCATGGGCTATTCGCTGGTCTGGGGGCAGATGAGCTTCTGGGCGGTAACGGTGATCACCAATCTGTTCTCATCCCTCGATGCCATCGTCTCGGGCCTCGGCACCGCCATCGTGCAGTGGATCTGGGGCGGATTCGCGGTCGGCAACCCGACCCTGAACCGGCTTTATTCCCTGCACTATCTGTTGCCCTTTGTCATTGTCGGCCTCGTGGCGCTGCACATCTGGGCGTTGCATGTGCCGGGCAACAACAAC
This sequence comes from Pseudomonadota bacterium, assembly GCA_022567275.1. GTDB lineage: Bacteria > Pseudomonadota > Alphaproteobacteria > Rhizobiales > Methyloligellaceae > UBA2767. Next base: position 1,698 of record JADFHH010000415.1, read on the forward strand.
CCGGCGGGCATCGACGTCAAATTGAAATCCGACACCATCCCCTTCCATCCCTATTACACGCTCAAGGACGGTTTCGCTCTTTGCGTATTCGTGATCCTGTTCATGGCGTTCGTGTTCTACGCGCCGAACTATCTCGGCCACCCGGATAATTATATCGAGGCCAACCCGTTACAGACGCCGCCGCATATCGTGCCGGAATGGTATTTCCTTCCGTTCTACGCGATCCTGCGGGCAATCCCGGACAAACTGTTTGGCGTGATCGCGTTCGTGTCCTCGATCTCCGTGCTGCTGTTCCTGCCCTGGCTCGATACTTCCAAAGTGAAATCGGCGCGCTACCGGCCGATCTACAAATGGTTCTTTGCGCTGTTCGTCATCGATACGGTCGCACTGGGATATCTGGGCGCCCAGCCGGCCGAAGGGGTATTTCTGTTATATTCGCGCATATGCACCGCTTACTACTTCCTGCATCTGCTGGTCGTCCTCCCGGTCGTGGGGCTGATTGAAAAGCCCACCGCCATGCCCGGCAGCATTACCGACGATGTGCTGGGCAAAGGCTCCGGCTCGGGCCGGCCGGCGCGGGCGACCGCTTCGCCCGAGCGGCGGTGATGGGAGCATCGAGATGACAACCATCGCATCGCCGAAATGGATATTTGCGCTTGGCCTTGTGAGTGCGGTGCTGTGCGCCGCCACTCCTGGACTAACACCCGCATCGTCCGCCGCAGGCGTTGCCTCGCAAATCTCGTCTTTTTCGGCACCGTTCGGCACCTTCGACCCGTGCC
>JADFHH010000034.1 GCA_022567275.1 Pseudomonadota bacterium
CGTTTGCGTAGTGTGTTATACGCTGCGCGCGCGTAGCGTCCGCATCATCTCGCTCCGCAAGGCAAGCCGCAAGGAAAGGAGTTTGTACAATGCCCGCCAGACTCGAGCCTTTGACGGATAAGAGCGGCGAAGTCCGCGAACTGACGGAAACCGATGTTGCCCGCATGAAGCCCGCAACAGATGCCGCGCCTGAGATACTCACACGCGCCAGGCGGCGCGGACGCCCAATTGTGGATAATCCGAAGCGTCAAATCACCCTGCGCCTCGACCCCGAGATCATCGCCCATTTCAAGGCGGGCGGGCGCGGCTGGCAAACCCGGCTGAATGACGTGCTCGCCAGGCACGTCAAACGCAGGCGCTGACCAGGCAGATCAATAAGAGCGCGGCAATCCCAGCACATGCTGCGCCAGGTAGTTCAATATCATATTGGTCGAGATGGGCGCGGTGCGCGACAGCCGCGCCTCGCGCCATTTGCGCTCGATGTCATATTCGCAGGCGAAGGCGAAGCCGCCATAGCAGGTAAAGCAGGCTTCCGCGCACTCCCACGCCGCTTCGGAAGCCAGCAGCCGCGCCATATTGGCTTCCGCGCCGCAGTGCATATGCGCATCGAACATGGCGGACGCTTTTCGCACCATCAGATCGGCGGCCTCGAGTTGCGCATAGCCGTTGGCGATGGGGAACTGTATCCCCTGGTTTTTGCCGATCGGCCGGCCGAACACGATGCGTTCATTGGAATAGGCGACCGCCTTGTCGATGAAGTAGCGGCCATTGCCGATCGCTTCGGACGACACCAGGCAGCGTTCCGCGTTCATGCCATCGAGAATGTAGCGGAAGCCCTTGCCTTCCTCGCCGATCAGCGCATCGCCGGGGATTGGCACATTGTCGAAAAACACCTCGCAGGTGTTGTGATTGATCATCGCCTTGATCGGCGTGATCGTGCAGCCATTTTTTTGCGCTTCGTTCAGGTCGATGAGAAACGTGGAAATGCCCTCGGTGCGTTTCTCCACCTTGTCGGCCGGGGTGGTGCGCGCCAGCAGCAGCATCAGATCGGAATGCTGCGCGCGGCTGGTCCAGACCTTTTGCCCGTTGATCACATAGCCGTTGCCCTGTTTATCGGCGCGGGTTTTGAGTTGCGTCGTGTCGGAGCCGGTGGTCGGCTCGGTGACGCCAAAAGCTTGCAGGCGCAGCTCTCCCCTGGCGATCTGCGGCAGGTAATGGTCCTTCTGCTCCTTGCTCCCATGGCGCAAAATCGTGCCCATGGTGTACATCTGCGCGTGGCCGGGGCTGGCGTTGCAGCCGGTGGCGTTGATGGTCTCGAGGATAACCCCGCCGCCGCGCACGGGCAGGCCCGCGCCGCCATATTCTTCCGGGATCAGCGCGGCGAGATACCCGGCCGCCGTGAGGGCTTCGATGAATTCGGTCGGGTAACTGGATGACGGCGGCTTGCCTTCCAGATTCTGCCAGTATTCGCTCGGGAAATCGGCGCATAGCGCACGCACCTGCTGGCGAATTTCCGGGTAGTCCTCTTCCAGCGGAACCAGTAGCTCGGAGTCAGTCATTCTTCCCCCCTATGGGTTGATATCTATTGTCACGCAGCGGAGGCGGGAACAAATCCCAATGGCGGCCCCGCCTTGGCGAAGGTGCCTTGGGTGGGCTCGCCTTTGAGATGGCGCTGCATAATCTCGCGCGCCGTGAGCAGGCCATCGAGATCGATACCGGTTTTCATCCCCATGGATTCCAGCATGAACACCAGATCCTCGGTGACGATATTGCCGCTCGCGCCGGGCGCGTAGGGGCACCCGCCAAGGCCGCCGAGACACGAATCGAACTCGCGCACGCCCGCTTCGAGCGCGGCGCACACATTGGCCAGGCCCAGCCCGCGCGTGTCATGGAAATGCGCCCCAACCGGAATGTCCCGGCCCACGGTGCGGAACAATTCATCGAACAGTTCCCTCACCTGTCTGGGATTTGCATAGCCGACCGTATCGGCCACGGAGAGCCGGTCGGCGCCGCGCGCAACCAGCTGTTCGGCGAGCGCCATGACATCTGCGAGTGGAATTTTGCCGGAGATGGTGCAGCCAAACGATGTCGCCAGGCCGCCGGAGATGACCGTTTTGCGGTCCGCTTCAACCTCATTGCGGTAGGCGACGATCTGGCTGAAGCCCGCCAGCGACTCATTGAGGGAGCGGCGCACATTGGACTGGTTATGAGCTTCGGACACCGACATGACGACGCCAAGCTGATCGGCGCCCGCGGCGATACCGTTCTGCGCGCCTTTCAAATTCGGCACCAGCGCCGAGACGGTGAGGCCTTCGATCTGTTTCGCCTGCGCCACCACCTCGGCGCTGTCGGCCATCTGCGGCAGCATTTTGGGCGGCACGAATGAGCCGACCTGAATCTGGCGCACGCCGGCTTGTGCTTCGGCCCTGATCCACTCGAGCTTGGCGGAGGTGGAAAACAGGGTCGAAATACTTTGCAAGCCATCGCGCGGGCCGACCTCATGAACGAGAATTTCGTACTTACCGGTCATTGGTTTCCTCATTTTCCCGTGTAACGGGGTTTGCGTTTTTCGTTATAGGCGAGAATGCCTTCCGTGCGGTCCGCCAGCGGGACCAGCCGGTTATAGGCCTCTAACTCGAACTGATAGCCGTTGAAGCGGTCGATCTGGCTGGCGACGGAAATGGCGCGTTTGGCGCGCATCACCGATTGCGGCGCGTTGGCGGCGATGAGGCGCGCGGTGGCGAGCGTCTCCTCCATCAATGATTCAGGCTCACACACCTTGTTGACAAGCCCCCATTCAAAAGCCTCCTGCGCGGAGAAGGGACGCCCGGTCAGGATGATTTCCTTGGCCCGGCGTTCGCCGACCGCGTGGGGGAGATTCTGCGTGCCCATGGCGCCGGGCATGATGCCGAGCGTGACTTCCGTCAAGGCGAAGCGCGCATTGGTCGAGGCATAGGCGAAATCTGCGCTAAGCGCGCTTTCGCACCCCCCGCCATAGGCGGCGCCGTTCACCGCCGCGATCACCGGCACCGGGCAGGCCCGGAACGCCAGAACGCCTTGCTCGAATATCGCGTGCTGGCGCTGCCACTCAGCGTCGCTCATGCCTTTGCGCTCTTTCAGATCGCCGCCGGCGCTAAACGCCCTGTCTCCGCGCCCGGTCAGGATGACGACGCGTACATCCTCGGTGTCCACGTAAAGGCTTTCGAACAGCTCCTTCTGTTCCATCCCCATGAGCGTATTTTTGGCGTTGGCCACTTCGGGCCGGTCATACATGACAATGAGGATATGATCGCCGGCGCGTTCGACATTGAGGGTCTCGTAATCAGTGCGCATGGATCATTTGTCCTTGATTTGCTTGTTATGTTCGCCGAGCGAAGGCGCCAACCGGGTGAGCGGCGGGCGCGTGCCATCGAAACTCAGGGGCATTCCCATGAGCTGCGGCTCGCGGCCATCGAAGCCTTGAATGATCTCCAGCGCCCGGGTTTGCTCATCTTGCATCATTTCCACGGTATCGCGCACCGGCGCGGAGGGAATACCCGCCTCATCGAGCTTATCACGCCAATATTCGCGTGTATGCTGTTTCAGTACCGGCGTCATGCAGGCGTTGAGATCCTCGATATTCTCAAAACGCTTTTGATTGCTGTCAAAGCGCGCATCGCGCGGCCATTCGGGATGTCCCAGCACTTGCGAGAGGCGCTCGTACAGGTGGTCATTTGGCGCGGCGATCACGAGATAGCCGTCAGAACATTCATAGGCCTGGTAAGGCGCCATGCCGCGTGCGCGCGATCCCTGACGGCCGGGGCTGCGGCCCGTCGCCTGGAGCGAAACCAATGCGTGGGCCATCCAGGCAAGCGATGTTTCGTAAAGCGACGCATCGACGACGCATCCTCGTCCTGTTTCGGCGCGCCGGTATAGAGCGGCGAGAATACCGATGGCGCACCACATGCCGGTGCCCATGTCGATTATCGACGTCCCGACGCGCACCGGCGGCCTGCCTTCTTCGCCCGTCACGCTCATAAGGCCGCTGAATGCCTGCATGAGCGGATCATAGCCGGGCCGGTCCTTGAGCGGACCGCGATTTCCGAACGCCCGGAGATTGCAATAGATGAGGCGCGGATTTTCAGTTGTAAGTTCGTCCGCCCCGAGGCCGTATTTCTCGATATGGCCGGAGCGCAGATTCTGGACAATCACATCCGCCTCGCCGAGACAATAGTTTCGCAGCCAGGCGCGCTCTTTTTCATCCTTCAGATCGACGGTGATCCCGCGCTTGTCGTGATTGAGATAATTGAAGACGCTCGACGATCCGTCGGCGAACAAATTGCCCCACTGCCGGGCGTCATCGCCCTGACCGGGGCGCTCGACCTTGATAGTATCGGCCCCCAGAGCGGCCAAAATCCAGCCGGCGTAAGGCGCAGCGACGCTTGTGCCGATCTCGACAACGCGGATACCGGCAAGCGGTTTATGCGGTTCTTTTTCCGGCATTAATGACTTATCTGGCTGCTGCCACGCTGTGATTCATGTATTTATCGCTTGCCTACAGGGGCTGGAGAAAAAAAGCTACAGCGCTACCTCCGCCAGTTCGCCGACGGTAATCGGCTTGAGCGGCGGGCGAACCCGGAAATACCCGATTTCGGATACCGGTACGCCGTGGGCTTTAGCAAATATCTCGGCAACCGCGAGGCCGCACATGCGGCCCTGGCAGGGTCCCATGCCGCAGCGCGTGAAGGCCTTGGCCTGGTTCGGCCCGGGACAGCCTTGTGCCGCGACGCGCCGCAATTCGCCCGCGGTGACCTCCTCGCAGCGGCACACCAGCGTTTCGTCCGGGGGATGGCGCAGCCATGGCGGCGGCGGATAAAGCGTATCGAGAAAGGGCCGGATTCGCATGTGCCGCGCTCGGGCCGCCAGATCGCGTTTGGCGCGGCGATCCCGTTCGCCCGCATCGAGCCGGCCCAGACGGTGGGCGGCGTCGAGCGCGGCCAGGCGTCCGGCATGTTCGGCCGCCCGCGCGCCGCCAATGCCCGAACAATCGCCAGCACTGGCGATGATTCCGGTCCCGGTATCGCCCCATTCATCGCTCTCGGTCCGCCAGTAGCGTCCCGGCTCGTCCCAGCAATGGTTGCATCCCGCCGCCATGGCCAGTTGCGTGTTCGGCACCACGCCCTCATGGACCAGCAACAGATTTGCCTGAAGTGAATGGCGTACGCCGCCGGCGATATATTCGACCGCTTTCAGGCCCTCATCGCCTACGGCGGAGAGATTCGAAACGCCGGATATCATGGGCACGCCAGCGCGGCGCAATTCGCGCATCATGGACAACCCCCTGGCCAGATAATCTCCGGCCCGGAGCGCTGCAGGCAGATGCGCCAGCGCCCGCCAGCTGTTGTTCTTTTGCGCCGTCATCAAGAGCGCCGCGACCGGCACGCCCGCGCGCGCGAGCTGGACCGCGAACAGAGTGAAAAGAGGCCCGCTCCCGGCCAGCACGACAGCGCCGTCAGGGACCAGCCCGGCGCCCTTGAACAGGGCCTGCGCCGCGCCGATGCCCATGACGCCGGGCAGGGTCCAGCCGGGGAACGGGACCGGGCGTTCCATGGCCCCGGCGGCGAGCAGAACGCGCGCCGCCCGGACACGCCACGCCTTGCCCTCTCGCAGCACCGCAAGGGCGCCATCGCTGGCGATATCCCAGACGCTTGTACCGGGTGCATATTCAGCCCCGCTGCGGCGAAACGCGCGCACCGGTTCCAGTCCATATTGATAGTCCTTGCCAAGGATACTGCCATCGCCGGGCCGGGTGCCGGAAACCTCCTCGATGGCGCGGTAAATCTGCCCGCCGGGCGCCCCCTGTTCGTCGAAGACAATGCTCTTCAGCCCCAATTCAGCCGCCAGAGTGGCCGCCGCCAGCCCCGCCGGACCGGCGCCGACAATGGCGAAATCATAATCCCGGCTCATGGGACAATCTCGGGGGCAACCTCGCGCATCCCATATTGGCGGGAGATGCGCATGCCCTCGCGCACGGGCACCAGACAGGCCTGGCGGTTGGCCACGCCGTCAATCTCGACCAGACATTCAAAGCAAACGCCGATCATGCAATAGGGCGCGCGGGGGCCGCCGGAGATGACGGAGCGCCGGAAATCGCCGGTTCCATGCGCCAGCAAGGCCGCGGCCACGCTTTCACCCTCGCGCGCGGCGAGCTTTTCACCCTCCAGATAGACGGTGATGCTTTTCGCCTTGTGGTTATGCCGCCGCTTGAACATCGAACCTCTCGCAACCGAAGCAATCCAGCTCTTCGGGCAACGCACCCTCCGCGATGTAGCGCGCAAGTTGCAGGGCGTGCGCGGCGGCCAGCGTTACCCCGCTATGGCAGGTGACGATGAAGGCGCCGGGATGGCTTTTGGACTGCTGATAGATGGGCAGGCCGTCGGGCGTCATGGTGCGCAGACAAGCCCAGATGCGCACGACCCGCAAAGAACGCAGGAACGGGAAAACCGTTGTCGCCCTCTTGGCGATATCGCGAGAGGTCTCCAGATGGGCGGTGGTGTCATAGCCGCGCCCGACCCGCGACACACCGATCATGATGCTGCCTTCTTCGGTCTGGCGCGCGAAACTCGTCGTGACCTTGAGCACAGGGCGTATCCGCTCGGTGACGATGATCTGGCCATGCTCCGGATTGACAGGGACCTGAGCATCGATCATCGCGGCCAGCCGCGGCGTACCATGTCCCGCGGCGATAACGATCTTGCCGGCGGTAAAGTCGCGGCTCCCCGCGCGCACCCGGAATTCGCCTGACCGGGAGTCAATTTGCGTTACCTCGTGATTGGCGAGATAGCGGCCGCCATGCACCTGCAGGCCAAGCTGCAAGGCGCGCAACAGATACAGCGGATTGACGTGGCCATCGAGCGGACAATAGACGCCGCCCGCGACATCGGGGCCCAGCCCCGGCAAGTGCTTCGCCAGCCCCGGCCGGTCGAGGACTTCATAGTCTACAGGCAGGTCATCGGCGTCGCGCCCGATAGCCTCCAGTTTGGCGCAATATGTTTCCAGTTCTTCATCACTCAGAGCGACGATGGCCCCGCCCGGTTTGCTGTAGGCGACGTCAATGCCGCTCGCCGCCTTCAGATCGTCGGCAAAGCCTTGCCAGGCGACAGCAGAGTCATACGTCAAGCGGGAATAGGCCGGACAGCCAAAACCCTTTCCCTGCACCCGCACCAGGCCGAAATTGCCGCGCGACGGGCGCAGCGCATCGTCGCCGCCATCGAGCACGATGGTCGCCACCCCCCGGCGCGCCAGGCCATAGGCGATGGCGGCGCCAACCAGCCCGCCGCCGGCGACCAGCACTTCTGTCGAGTTTGAATCAGAGACCACGCCACGCACTCAATTTTACCGGGTTTGTCCATAGCCCTTTCAGTGTTTCTTTCAGAATATTTTTTCAGCACAAACTTCTTATAAATTCATATCACTCTATTTGCTGTGAGAATAAACCAGTGTTATACAGTGCAAATGCTCACCCTGCGCCAGATCGCCGCCTTCCGCGCCGTCATGATCTCCGGCTCCATGGTGCGCGCGGCGGATATGATGTGCGTCACCCAGCCCGCCATAAGCCGGTTGATCAGGAATCTTGAAGATGAACTCGATTTCGCCCTGTTCAAACGCGGCAAAGGCGGCCTTCAACCCACGAACGAAGCGCTCGCCCTCCATGTAGAGGTTGAACAATCCTATATCGGCCTCGACAAAATCGCCCGCACCGCGCGGCAGATAAGGCTGAAACCCTCCGGGCAGCTTCGCATCGCCGCCACGACGGCGATGAGCCTTGGATTCCTGCCTGGTGTGGTCAATGAGTTCGCCCGTTCACACCCCGATACATCGGTTACCTTGCATTCCTACACTTCTCCGACGACGGTGGAGAATGTGTGCAACCGTCACTACGACCTCGGCCTGAGCATGCTGCCGATCAACAATGAAGGCGTCGAGACCGGTCCGGTGCGCCATGTCCGATGCGTCTGTATCCTGCCGCCGGGTGACCCGCTTGCCGCCCGGGACGTGGTGAGAGTTGAGGATTTTCGTGACCGGCCATTCATTTCCCTGGCCAATACTTCATCGACCCGTCACAAAATCGACGCCATATTCGAAGCCGCCAATGTGCCGCGCAAAATAGTGATCGAATCCAGTTCGTCGGTGAGCGTTTGCAGTTTCGTCGAATTGGGCATGGGCGTTTCCATCATCGAACCGTTCACGGCTCAACAATTCTCCGCCCATGGCGGTATTGCGCGCGCCTTCGAGCCGGAAATCGATTTTTCCTTCGCCACGGTTCAGCCCGCCGGAATCGAGAAATCGCCCTTGCTGAGCGAATTCATGGAAACCCTCGACGCCGCCATCGCCCCGCACCTGATCGCGCAATAGTCGCCGTCAAATATCGGCATCCCATGGGTGGATCGTGTGAACAGCTTGTTGCGAGATCGCAGTTAGTTCTTGAGAAAATCCAGCGGACTCCAGTCGAAGCGGTAGCCAATCGCGCCCCGGATCACATCGGTGTCGAGATCGACATCGAAGGTGCCGCCCCCGACTTGCGCAAAGCTCTCTTTGCTATAGTCGGCATGGAGATATTCAATCCGGGCGAACCACCGGCTGCCCATCATGGTCTCAATGCCGCCGCCCAAGACCAGACCAACCGCCTTTTCGCCGCTGCTGCCGCCAGCGATGAGCGTACCGGAGACGTCAATAGCGGCCAGGGCCACGCCCACCGTACCGAAGAGCATTATATTCGGGCGCACAAGATAACCCGCGCGCACGCTGGTAGATGAACTCCAGTCAACTTCGGCGCTCGCGGAAAGACCGCCCGCGGTTACGTTCAGCCCGGTTTTGGTCTCGGCGAAAGAATAAGCGCTGTCGGTGCCCAGAACCCATTGGCCAAACTGCCAGGACGAACCATAGAGGAAGCCGCCTGCCAAGCTGTCTGCGCCATCTCTGATGGTTGTCAATGGCGAAGCTGGAGTGGTCTGGCCAATACCATAATCCGCATCGCCCTGGCCAACATGTCCGCCGACATGAAAGCCTTCCCAGATCGTGCGGCCGCTGGTTGCCGGCCCGCTCTTGAAGCCGAAATCCCCGCCAGCGGCTGCCGGCATGGGAGCAAGCGTGAGCGCAATTATGCCAGCCGCCACCAGCGCCGGTCTGGAACGAGAAGATAATTTACTGCCCATGATGTCCCTCTAAGACGAAATATTTTTCAGATTCGCCCCAAGACTACGCGAGGTTGAGAGGTTATAGTAAATTTTCTGGTAATCATCCGGTTTTTTGTCTGCTGCGGTGTCTTTATAGCGACAATGAATGGGGCTAGATCTTAACCCAACAACCCCTTCGCTTCGGCGAGTTCCCGCAAACTCACCTCGGGCCGCGCACCGAGATGGGAAATGACCTCCGCCGCGGCAAGCGCGCCGAGCCGCCCGCAGGCCGCCAGGTCGCTCCCGCGGGTCAGCCCATAGAGGAACCCGGCGGCGTAAAGGTCGCCCGCTCCCGTCGCGTCGGCCACCTTATCAATCCGTTCGGCGGGCACGGCGATGGTTTCATTGCCGGAAACGATGAGCGCGCCGGCTGCCGAGCGTGTCAGCACGGCGATTTCGCATTCAGCGCGCACCGCGCCCGCCGCATCCTCGAAGGCGGTCAGCTGATAGAGCGCGGTAATCTCTGCTTCGTTGGCGAACAGA
>JADFHH010000416.1 GCA_022567275.1 Pseudomonadota bacterium
GCGGGTCCGGCTTCGGGCCCGCGCGCCGGGCGCGGCCTGGCGCGATAATCGTTGAGCCATTGCATGAGACGCTCCGGCGTCGAGAACCGGGCCTCGAGCGCCTGCGCGGGCACCGGTAAAGCCAATAGGGCGATCGCGAATAGTGCGGTGGCCAAGGAACGCATACAACCTCCTCGCACACCCCCCACAGCCCGGAAAAACCGGGACAACACTTTGCCTTCTCTTGTATTTTTTTAGCTTGAGATTGAGGCGGTTAGCGTTGCTTCTATGGCTATAGAAGCCTGATGTTGATGTCAATTTAGTGGCGGCACGGCTGCGCATTATAATTAAGGGGACAGTTTACTTAATTCACCACGGAATAGAACTACACCGCATGGTTGATCATGAATTAAGTAAACTGTCCCCTTAATTAGATCATGTTTTAATTCTTCTCCTTGTCGACCAGCGCGCCTTCGCCGATAAACGGCATCATCGCGCGCAGCTGCGCGCCGACCGCTTCCATGGGGTGGCTGTCGCATTTTGCCCGCAGCGCCTTGAACGAGGTTTGATTGACCTTGTTCTCCAGCATCCAGTCTTTTGTGAAGCGGCCGGATTGTATGTCCGCCAGCACCTTTTTCATGGCCTTGCGGGTAGCATTGTTTATCACCTTGGGGCCGGAAACATATTCGCCATATTCGGCCGTGTTGGAGACCGAATAATTCATATTGGCGATACCCCCCTCATAGATGAGATCGACGATCAGCTTGACCTCGTGGACGCACTCAAAGTAAGCCATCTCCGGCGCGTAACCGGCTTCCACCAGCGTCTCGAACCCGGCGCGCATCAACTCCACCAGCCCGCCGCACAGCACGGTCTGCTCGCCGAACAAATCGGTTTCGCATTCCTCGCGGAACGTGGTCTCGATAATACCGGCGCGGCCGCCGCCGATGCCGGCGGCATAGGAGAGCGTCAGATCATGGGCATTGCCCGAGGCGTCCTGCCCTATCGCCAGCAGGACAGGCACGCCGGCGCCCCGGACATATTCGGAGCGCACCGTGTGGCCCGGCCCCTTGGGCGCCACCATGCAGACATCCATATCGGCGCGCGGCGCGATCAGATTGAAATGAATGTTGAGGCCGTGGGCGAAAAACAGCGCCGTGCCCTGGGCCATATTACCTTTCAGATCATCCCGCCAGATATCGCCCTGCAACTCATCGGGCGTCAGCATCATGACCACATCGGCCCATTTGGCGGCCTCGGCGACGCTCATCACCCTGAAACCCTCGCCCTCGGCCTTCTTGACCGACCCGGACTCCTTCCGCAGCGCCACGGCAACGTCCTTGACCCCAGAGTCGCGCAAATTCAGCGCATGCGCATGGCCTTGGCTCCCGTAGCCGACAATGGCCACCTTCTTGGATTTAATAAGATTGAGATCGGCGTCGCGATCGTAATAAACGCGCATGTTACGTGCCCCTTGTCCGAGTTTGTTTGGCTGTTTGAATTACCGGCAGAGTGAAAGCTCTTGGGAAGGTATCTTTACATCGCTTCCTTGCCGCGGCCAATGGCGGCGATGCCGGTGCGCGCCACTTCGACCAGTCCGAGCGGCTGCATGAGCGAAATGAACTGCTCGATCTTGTTGAGCCGGCCGGTCAACTCGAACACGAAATGCTCCGTCGAGGCGTCGACCACCCGGGCGCGGAAGGCTTCGGCAAGCCGCAAAGCCTCGACCCGCGCTTCGCCCTTCCCGGCCACCTTGATGAGCGCCATTTCGCGTTCCATCGGATTGCCGGCAACCGTCAGATCGATGACCCTGTGAACCGGAATCAGCCTCTCGAGCTGATGCTTGATTTGCGCGATCACCATCGGCGTGCCGGTCGTCGCCAGGGTGATGCGCGACACTTGCGCCTTATGCTCGGTCTCCGACACGGTGAGAGAGTCGATATTGTAGCCGCGCCCTGAAAACAGCCCGATGACGCGCGCCAGCACGCCCGGCTCATTGTCCACCAGCACCGCCAGGGTGTGGGATTCAACAGATTCCGTGACCGTCTGGCTGGGATAGTGACTTTGCGCCGGTGTCATATTCATGGGTTTGGTCATATTACACCAGCACCTTGCCTTGCTCGGAAATCGCATCCTTGATATCGCCATCATCCGCCGCGTCGCCCAGCAGCATTTCATTATGCGCCTCGCCGCTGGGGATCATCGGGAAGCAGTTGGCCGTCTTCTCGACGCGGCAATCGAAAATCACCGGCTTGTCCACCTCGATCATTTCCTTGATGGCATCATCGAGTTCAGCGGGCTTTTCGGCGCGAATGCCAACGCATCGATAGGCTTCGGCCAGCTTCACGAAATCAGGCAGCGCTTCGGAATAGGTGTGCGCATAGCGCCCGCCATGCAACAGCTCCTGCCACTGGCGCACCATGCCCATATATTCGTTGTTCAGGATGAAAATCTTGATTGGCAGCTCATATTGCG
>JADFHH010000417.1 GCA_022567275.1 Pseudomonadota bacterium
TGCAAAGGCAAAGCCCGAGGCAGAGGCAGAGGCGCCGGCCGAGACCGAGGCAGAGGCCAAGAAGGCCGACCCGCCCACCGTGCCGCTTCCCGCGCTGGACGCCGAGCGCCACAAGCGCAAGGATGGGGAGGCCGAGATTGTCGCCCTCAAGGCGCAGCTTTTACTTCTCACGCCGCAGCCGCAGCAGGCCGACGCCGCGCCGAAGGACGAGGAAATTCCCGACCCTGTGCTCGACTTCGAGGGTTTCAAGGCGTGGCACGCCCGCGATGCGGCGCGCAGGGCGCAGCCCGTGCAGCAGATGCAGCAGCAAATGCGCCAAGCGCAGGAATTTAGCGCCCTGAAGGGCTTCGCGCAGACCTCCGAGGCCAAGTTCAGCGCCGACACGCCGGACTACGGCGATGCTCTGGCCCACGCCAGGGAAATGAAGGGCAAGGAATTTCGCGCCTACGGCTACACGGACGAGCAGATTCCGGCGCTGGTCGATCAGGTCGAGGGGAGCATTGCGCTCCTTGCCCGTCAGCAGGGCGTCAACCCGGCGAGCATCATCTACGACTATGCCAAGATGACCGGCTACAAGGGAGCCAAGGCGGCGGAGGAGAGCGCCGGCGAGAAGATCGCCAGGCTCGACAAGATCAAGGCCAAAACCCAAAGCACGGCGGGCGCCACAGGTTCGGCGCGCAACGACGAAATCACGCCGGAGCGGCTTGACGCCATGACCGACGAAGAACTGGCGAAAGTCCCCGAGCGCGACCTCAAGGCCGCCATGGGGGGCTGATACAGACTACGCCTACACCCGGTGCCGGGGTCAAACGGGCAACAGGTCAGGCGCTGCCGCAAAGCGCCCTCGCAGCCTTCTCCTGCGCAATCGGGAAGTGTGTAACCCCAAACATCAACAAGACGTAGGAGGCCACTCATGGCCAAGACAGTCTTTGGTGTCAATCATACTCTCTCGAACAGCGTCTGGTCCAAATTGCTGGCGAAGGAAGCCATCCGCAAGACTTGGGTAGGCAAGTTCATCGGGACGGGCGAAGACGCCCTGATCATGGAGAAGGTTGACCTCAAAAAGGCCGCTGGTGACAACATCACTTGCGGACTGAACCTCCAACTGGAGCAGGACGGTGTGCTCGGCGACGATACGCTGGAAGGCAACGAAGAGGCGTTGGTGTTCTTCAACGAGAACATCACCATCAATCAACTTCGTCTCGCCGTGCGAATCGGCGGTCGGATGACCGAAAAACGGGTGCCGTATTCCTTGCGCAAGGTCGCGCGGGATCGCCTCGCAAACGCTTGGGCGGCTCGAATGGACGAGTCGTTCTTCAACCAGATTTGCGGCAATACGGCGCAGACGAATACCCGTCGCACCGGCAACATCGTGACAACGGCGCCGACGAGCAACCGCATCCAGCGCCCGAATTCGCGCACCACGGACCAAACGCTGGTGGCCGGCGACGAGTTCACGCTTGAGCTTGTCGACTTCGCCAAGGAGCTTGCCATGACCGTCAGTACGGCGGCCGGCACCGGTCCGCTGCTGCGTCCGGTCATGGTCGACGGGAATGAAATGTATGTCATGTTCCTGCACGACTTCCAGGTGACGGACATGCGCACTTCGACTTCGGTGGGCCAATGGCTGGATATCCAGCGGGCGGCGCTGTCCGGCGGAGATGTGAGCAAGAACCCGATCTTTACCGGGGCTCTCGGCGTCTACAACGGCGTGGTGCTGCACAACGCGGCGAGGATCACGACGGGCGTTCACTCGTCCACGGGCGTTGCGGAGGCGAACTCCCGGCGCGCGGTGCTCTGCGGCGCGCAGGCCGCGCTGATCGCCTACGGCGGCGATGGCGCGAAGAGACTCCAATGTTATCGCTGAAGTATTTTCGTCGAGTGCAAAAAAGAGTTTGACCTCATCCCGTGTCCATCCGATCAGAATGTCGATTCCGCGGCGCGCTGCGTTTTCACACGCTCGATCAATGAATAAATTGCTTGCGAAGCAATGCGGATAAAGTTCCGTTGGGGCGAAAACAGGACGAAGATTGCCGCGGTTCATATTGCTCGCTTTTATCGCAGCCGCAGATTGCGCCACCAATAATCGTTGGGTGGATATGTCTCTGAGTTGTTCGACCACATCAGATTTATTCAGATCGAGACCGAGTTCTTGCAGGAAAATCTCAGCAGTTCGCTGCGTTTCCTCTTGGCTCGACAGGCCAATGCCAAGTGGTGGGCTTTGGAGTATTGCGCGCTGAAACAATCCTTCTGTTGTTTCCATGGAAAGTAGTGAAGTGATTGTATGCGCACCACCGGATTGCCCAAATACGGTTACATGCCCGGGATCACCTCCAAATGCCTCAATGTTCTCTTGCACCCATCGTAGCGCGGCTTCCTGATCAAGGACGGCAAGGTTGCCTGGTAAATGACCTGGAATTGCGAGGTAGCCCAGAGCAC
>JADFHH010000035.1 GCA_022567275.1 Pseudomonadota bacterium
TATATCTTTGTATTGGTTCAATTATTTGAGACGGAAGTCCACTTTACACCGGACTCATCCGTCTCGGTTGAACCGCTAGTTCAACTTCCTGAAAAGGTAATCCCTGTCCTTGACCAACGAATGACAGGCGATGCAGCCTTTGTCGGCGCCCTTCATCACGCGCCCGGCGAGCATCATGCCCTTCGGGTTGGTGGCAAGCGATCCATCGGCCTTGTACTTGGCCCAGAACCAGTCGCCATTGTCCTTGTCATAGCCCGCTTCACGCTTGAACATCACGGTCACAGCCTTGAGGAACTTTTTACGATCCTTGGAAACGGCGTCAATGCTCACTCCGTCGCCACCGTAGTTGCGCTTCACGACAACCTTACCCTTTTGGCCGCCGATTCCGAAAAAGTAGCCGCCAACGACCACTTCCGAATGGATCGTCTCCAGAACCGCGCCGTGCGGGGCCTGACCCTTGTAAGGTTTATCATCTTTCGCGCCCTTGCCGACGAGACCGGCCTTCTCCATTGCACTCCATAAATCCTTGGAATAACTGACAGCTGCATCGTCGCAGCAGTCCTTCATCATCTGGCTGCGTGCGTCGTTTACCGTGAGCCCGGTCATGACGATACCGGCCGCGGCGAGGGCTGCTCCGGCCCTCAAAAGGTTACGAAATTTGATCATGCGTTCTTCTCCCAACATTGACGATCGGTGCTCAGACGGAATTGCGGCGTCACTGTTACTGTTGCTTGAGCCGCTCTTTTCCAAATAACTCACGAGATCTGATCGATTGTAGTCGATCGATCCCGTTGGGGAAAGCGTAACAGCTTTGGATGCGATTGGTGATGAAGCGGAGGGTTGGAGCGGTCCTCTTCGTCCCATTTTTGGCGTATTTCTTGACATTCGAACATGCCTCTCCTCAGGTTCTCTCCATTGCGACAAATCCAAGGGTCAAGCTGGTGTGGATGGCAGCCATAATTCATCAATCAGCGTAGGATTTTCCGAAACAGCTCGTGTTTCACTGCCACCTCCGCCGATTGGAAAGTGACGTATCGGCTATGAGGTAGACAGATTCCAACACCGGCATTGCGAAAGGCAGCTACTGGCACATTCCAGCCGGTCTCTGACCCGCCGATTTACGGCCGCTGCCAAGGGGAAAGCGGACGATTGGATCGACTTCTTCCGCTACCTGGGGGTAAGCGGTCGTCGTTGGCGACCAGTCAGATCGTCTACACATGACCCAAAACCGCCATTCGCGACCCCGGATATTCTAGGTTTGACCCCAGGTAGGAGACCGTTGCGTTGGCAGCGCACTTCGGTATCTGCGCGGGCGCTCTAAGTTATCACCGTTCCTGCCACGACCGCTAAGCACCGCGCCGTTAGTCGTAAACGTGGTCCCATTTTTTCATATGGTTGACGATCCGATTTCCGACGACGGCCAAACCATCGAATTGGAAATGTCGGATGGCCGCAGAGCGAAGTTTTTTCCTTCGGTAGTCGAGATTGTCTACAATTGTCCCCGTTCTGGAGATTATCTGGGAAATGTCGGCTAAAAGGAAACCGGAATGCTAGACGCAAGGCTGAATAAGAGGGGAAGATCACATGTCGTGATTGATTGAGCCGCACGGCGGTGGAACGCTAAAACCGTTACGGGCACCGAACAGCGCCGCATGCTGTCAGAAGGCGAAGCCATCCCGCCGGAGTTTTCACGGCCCGAGGTGGTCAAGGTGTTGCAGGACTATTATGGACGATTGAAAAGAAACGCCGTGAACAGCACCTCTAGAGAACCGGTGCCGGCAATTTCCGAGGCCGACGCCACCGGAGATATCGAGCACCTCTACGCCGACATCCGCGCCTCACTTGGCGTTCCAGTGGTCAATCTGATCTGGCGCCACTTCGCGACCATACCGGGCGGGCTGGCCTGGGCCTGGGGATCAGTCAGACCGTTATACCACGACGGCAGTATCGCCGCCCAGGCTGCGGCCTTTCGCGCCGACTTACAGGTTCCGACACCTAAGAAACTGAGCGTACCGACACTGACGGCCGCAGGGCTTGATACCAAGGACCTGACCTTCGTCACTATGATTCTCAGCAGCTACGAACGCACCAACTCCATGAATATCATCGCTCTCGGAGCCTTGCTGGCCGGTATTGACGGGCGGACCGGAGCCATCGGCGTACAAGCCGCCCCCCCGGGAGACGAAGCTCCCATTGAAGGTGACATGCCGATACCGCTGGCCTTGGCCGAAATGCCCGGGAATGTTCGCGACCTAGTCCAGAGCCTTCACCGGATCGGCGGCACCGATGAAATTGTACCGACCATGTACCGCCATCTGGCGCATTGGCCTGGTTCTCTAGAACTCATTCACGAATTGCTGGCGCCGCTTGAGGCCGATGGTCTGCTTATACCCGCCATTGCCGAGGCCCTTACCGCCAGCCGTCGGCGCGCTGCCGCCATCGCGCCCGGATTAGCCACGCTGAGCGCCAAGCCGGAGGCAAAGGCGATGCGCCATATCCAGGATACATTGGCACAATTCATCGATGGGCCGTTAGCCAAAATGGTCACCCTGGTCGCGGTTATCAGGCGCGCCATGCCTGGACCATGAGAATTTGAACTTATTGTGCAAGCTCCCTGTTGACGCTGCGAACGCCGACTTTCTTTACAGAATTGGCACGTTTCAGCCGGTTTCTGTCTCTCCGATTCACGGCAGCTGCCAGGGGTAGAGCAGCCAGTTGGGTCGATTTCTTCCGCTACTGAGGGGAGAGCTGCCGTCGATGGCGACCGGCCAGACCGGCAGGAGTTGACCCAAAGCGGAAGTCAGACACCAGCCCCAAAGCGAGGCTTACCAGTCTGATCCGACCAATACGTGTAGCAGCCTGCACCCATCCGCAAGGCCGACCACGTAGAGAAGCGTAACAATGCTCTCCATTTCCTTGCGTGACAAGCTGTGCGGAGTTGGGGTAAACTCCCCATGGAACCGCGGTTTCGGGGGGGTCATGCAAGAACTCAGGGGCGGATGCCACTGCGGCAATATCCGCGTTGTCTACAAAACCGCCATGGCGCCGGAGGATACGCAGCCCCGCGCCTGCCAGTGCGCGTTCTGCCGCAAGCACAATACGGCCGCCATATCTGACCCTTCCGGTGATCTTGAGATCACGGTAAAGGATGCGGATTTGCTGAGCCGCTACCAGTTCGGTCACAAGGCGGCCGACTTTCTCATCTGCAAGACCTGCGGGGTTTATGTGGCGGCCTTCATGCCCGATCCGGATGATGAAAAGGGCTACGCCACGCTGATGTCCTTCGCGCTCGATGAGCGCGCCCGTTACCAGCAAGCCCGGACCGCCAGTTATACCGGCGAGGATGAATCTGCGCGCCGTCAGCGCCGCCGGGAGAGATGGACACCAGCGAGGCTTGAGACCGGTTAGAGTCCGGACCCTAGCCGAATGAAAGCAGCGTGCGCACTTCGATGCTTTCGCGCGGCGGCGTGCCTTCAGGCGCGTTGGGGTTCTCAAAACCTGTATGCGCCGTGTAGCGCGTGCGCCCGTCTCTCGCCGTATCGAAGCATTTGAGCAGCATCGCCTCATCACGCGTCATATTCGAAAAATAGTACCAGCGCTGCCCCTCGGTGTAGGCGTTTTGGTAAATCTCACCGGTGCGGTCATGATAGACGATGTCGACGGCGATAAAGTCGTGTTGCGGAACCGTGCGCCCGTCGGCGGCTGCGAGCGGAAAAAGTTCAGCCGAGTCACCAAACGAGCGCCACACATTCACCATCGCGAAGCGGCCGGACAGGAATGCTTCCGCCTTTTCGCGTTCCAGCAGATCGCGCACGCGCTGGGGTGCGGAGTGCTCCGTATAGTCATTATGTGCAATGGGCACGGGCAGCCGCGTGCCGTGTTTCTCGCGCTTGGCCGTGTCCTGCACACGCAAGGTGTGGTCAAAGATGTGGACCTCGCGCGCACCCGTCTGCGCTTTGAGCAGCTTTATGCATTCGGGGTAATAGATGCCGGTAATCTGCGCTTCGTCATAAAAGTCACTCATGGCGGTGGGGGCGGTAACAAGCGCGAAGCCTTCGCGGTCGAGTTCAGGGGGGTCATCGCACGCGC
The DNA here is from genome assembly GCA_022567275.1 of Pseudomonadota bacterium. Classification (GTDB taxonomy): domain Bacteria; phylum Pseudomonadota; class Alphaproteobacteria; order Rhizobiales; family Methyloligellaceae; genus UBA2767. The sequence continues at coordinate 4,090 of JADFHH010000035.1, forward strand.
GCGCATCGGCAATCGTGAGTTCAACAATGTGGAATTCACCGGTGCGCTTGTTCACTTCCGCCTGGTTCACCGACATGAAAACCTGTGGTTTTTCATCCATCGGCACCATGAATTTGAGCGCTGCGGTGATCGTCGGGAGCGGTTGGCTATGCATGAGGGCGGTCCCCGATACTGTGGAATGCGTGTATGGTCAGTCTCATCGACACTATCACCTCGTTATCTTGCCAACCGAATAAACGCCGGAGACTTGTATACAAAAAGTCACTGTTGGACAACGAAACAGGTATAGCCCGCAGGGGAATCCTGAAGCCCTTTGACCCTAACCAGCCGTCTGTTCCCCGGCATCGGCCCTCAGCGCGTCTCAAAATGCCTCCGGCCAGCGCTGCGACGCGTGGTGCACTCCAAGAATTTCAATCGTATCGCCGGTGACGCGGTAGGGCACGATAAAAGGTGTCTTTGGCACGACCAGCTCACGGGTCCCCTCGATGCGGCCAGGCCGGCCGCTTTGCGGGAATGCCGTGAGCTGGTCATGCACCATGGATACGGTCGCCACGACAATACGCTTGGCCGCTATGGGGTCGTCCGCGGCGATGTAGTGTTGAATGCTCTTTAAATCTTCAAGCGCCTGGGGTTGCCATACGAGTTTCATGCGTGCGGCATTGGCTGCTCGTCATCGGTACCCCAGGAGCGAACCCAGGCTAAAACTCTGTTATGGGGAACGCCCTCGCCACGGTCCGCCGACGCGAGTGCGTCGCCAATCCGCCGCTCCTGCCACTCCTGCACGGCAAGGTATTCTTTTATGGCCTCACCCACCAAAAAAGCCTTGCTCCGCTTCTGGTTTTTTGCGGCGGCTTCCAGACGATCCTTAGTGTCTTGATCGACGCGAATTGTCAGTGTGGCTGTCTTGCTCATTGGCGCCAGTCTCGTTATGTTTCATTTGTAGTGCATTGTAACACAACAGACTACACAGCGCTAGCGACACGTATGCCGGCTTCCTCTTGTTGGGTGGGCCTGTACGCTAACCAGCCGTCTGTTCCCCGGCATCGGCCCTCAGCGCCACCCAGGTGATGGAGGCGCTCAGCGCATCGAGGGCGGCGAAAAGCAGCAGCCCCGGACCGGCCGCGCCGAGCGCCACCATGACCGCCATGAAACTGGCCGAGGCGTAGCGCGCGGGGATCGTCCAGCTCAGAACGGGATTATTTCGGGTGAGGACAGCGGCGATATAGAAGCCGCCGAGCACACCGGCGAGCACACCGGTAAAACGAACCCATAATTCATCCCCCGCGCTCAAGGCGAACAGGCCAAGCGTAAAATGCGGGATGATCAGAAACGGCAGGGCGACGCTGCTGATCAGATACAACCCGTACATATAGACGCTCAACGCTGCTCTGGTCATTTTACCCCCAAGACTATACAAGCGCGCGCAACACCGTAAACTCTAAGGGTCAGGACCCTAACCCATGGAAAAACCACCCGCAACGCGCGCAGACTTGCTCTCCCGGCTCAAATCTCTCGGCATTGACGTGAACACGGTCGAACACCCGCCGGTGTTCACCGTCGAGGAGTCACGAAGCTTGCGCGGAAAAATCCCCGGTGCGCACACAAAAAATCTGTTTCTGAAATGCAAGAAGGGCACGCTGTGGCTCATCGTTGCGCTTGAGAATGCGCAAATCAACCTGAAAGTTCTGCATAAACGATTGGGCAGCAGGCCGCTCAGTTTCGGCCGCGCGGAGCTATTGCAAGAGGTGCTCGGCGTGCCGCCCGGATCGGTGACGCCGTTTTCGCTCATCAATGATACGCATCAGCGCGTATCGGTGGTATTGGACGCGGATATGATGCGCCACGAGATACTGAACTTCCATCCGCTGGTGAATACCGCGACCACAAGTATCGCCCGCGACGGCCTGCTCGTCTTCATTCGCGATTGCGGCCATGAACCGATGATTTTGACGTTCAACGAAGACGATGCGGCAAGGCAGGAGACATATGCAACCACCTCCTCATGAGAGCGCGCCGGCGGATGGCGCGGCCGGCCTGATCAAGGACACCACGACCCAGGACTTCATGGCCGATGTGATCGACGCCTCGAGCGAGGTGCTGGTGCTGGTCGATTTCTGGGCTCCCTGGTGCGCGCCCTGCAAACAGCTCACACCCATATTGGAAGCCGCGGTCAGGGCCGGCAAGGGCGCGACCCGGCTGGTCAAGCTCAATATCGACGAACACCCGGCCATCCCCGGCCAGCTCGGCGTCCAGTCGCTGCCCACGGTGTATGCCTTCAAGGACGGCAAGCCGGTCGACCAGTTTAGCGGCGCGCTCACCGAGTCACAGGTGAGAGACTTCATTGCGCGCCATCTGGACCCCGCGGGCCCGCCGCAGGCGCAAGCCGAAACCGAGGCTGCCGAATCAGCGTTTGCGGCCGGTGAGATCGAAATCGCGGCCCGGATATTCGGCCAAATCGTTCAGGACGCCCCGGACAATGCCCGGGCAATCGCAGGGCTGGCGAAATGCTATATTCACTCCGGCGATCTGGAACGCGCCGAACAAACGCTGGCGCTGGCGAGCGATGGCAAAAAGACCGCTAAAGAAATGGACACGGTGAAAGCCGAGCTGGCGCTGGCCCGCAAGGCGCAAGAAACTGGCGAAGCACATGAATTGCAGGCCAGGGTCGAGAGCAATCCGGATGATTATCAGGCGCGCTGCGATCTCGCCATCGCGCTGAACGCTTCGGGCGACCGCGAGGGCGCGGCGGCGCAATTGCTGGAGATCATCGCCAAAAACCGCGTCTGGAATGACGGTGCGGCGAAGGCCCAGCTGCTGCAATTATTCGAAGCCTGGGGCAATGACGATGCGGCCACGGCGGCCGGACGGCAGAAACTCTCGCTGTTGCTGTTTTCGTAACAGCGGGTTTGCAAGGGAAGCAGGGTGCCGGAACGCTATCTCAATGCCGGGGATTTGCCCGAAACGCTCAGGTTATTTCCCTTGCGCGGCGTTATCCTGCTGCCGCGTTCCTCACTGCCGCTCAATGTGTTCGAGCCGCGCTATCTGACACTGGTGAACGATGCGCTGGCGGGCGATCGCCTGATCGGTTTCGTGCAACCTCTGGCCGGCGAAGGGATGAGCGAATCGCCCATGGGCAAGACGGTCGCGTTGCACAGCACCGGGGGTGCGGGACGGCTTATCGCCTGGCAGGAGACCGACGACGGGCACTATCTGATCACCCTGAGCGGCCTTGCCCGCTTCACCATTACCTGTGAAGAGCAAACGCGCGCGCCCTATCGCATCTGCCGGATCGACTGGTCGCCTTTCATCGGCGATCTGGAGCAGGGGCGCGGCGAAGAGGCGGTTGATCGCGCACGGCTGCTGTCGGTTCTGAAAGACTATCTGGAGGCCAACGAACTCACCGCCGGCTGGGAGGGCATCAACAATTCATCGAACGAGCTGCTGGTGAATACGCTGTCGATGATCTCGCCCTATGGACCTGAAGAAAAACAGGCCCTGCTCGAAGCGCGCGATTTGAAGACCCGGGCGAAAGTGCTGGTGACCCTGGCGGAAATGGACCTGGCGGGCGCCGATGGCGGCTCCGGTTCAACCCTGCAATAGCGCGCGCGGTGCATTGACCGGGCAAGCCAACGCATCGTATGAGGCGAAGATGAGCGATGACACCAAAGCAGGGGAAAAGGCTCCCAGCGTCGATCCGAAACTGCTCGAGATCCTCGTCTGCCCGCTCACCAAGACCGTGCTTGAATATGACGCCAGGCGCCAGGAGCTGATCTCGCGCGCGGCCGGCCTCGCCTATCCCATCCGTGATGGCATCCCGATCATGCTGCCCGACGAAGCGCGCAAGCTGGATGAGGATTAGACGCAATGGCGGGTGATGGGATCGACGATTTCCGTATGTCGTCTACAATTATCCCTTTTGCTTTCCTACTGTGCCGGCGTTGGCTGATAGGGCTTAATGTCCACGTCCCCTGCCCGCTCACGGGCCTGGGCGACTTCGTAAGCCGTCTGCATCCGAAGCAGCAACTCCATGGACACACCAAAGGCTTTTTCAAGCCTGAGCGCCACATCGGAATTAAGCCGCGCCTTGCCGTTGACGATATCCGAAAGGGTTGGCCGGCGCACTTTCACAATCCCGGCCGCTTTCGAAATGCTCAAATTCAAAGGCTCCAGAATCTGGTCGCGGATGAACTCGCCAGGTGGTGCCGGCATCATCCCCATTTTGATCGGTTTCCTGGCCATCAGTGATAATCCTCCAAATCTACATCATGGACTTGTTCGTCCTCGATGGTGAATGTCAGCCGATAATTGCCCGTGACAACAATCGACCAGGTGCCGGCGCGATTGCCATGCAGCTCATGCAATCGCCAGCCGGGCATCGTGTCCAGTTCATCGAGGGTTTCTGCGCTATCGATTGCCGTTAAAATCTGACGAAGCTTTTTAATGCGATCCTGGGATAACCCCCTGCTCTCTTCTCGTTCAAAAAATCGCTGCAATCCCTTATGTTTAAAAGACACAATATCCATTATTTTAAATTGTACGGTTTTCCGTACAGGATGTCAAACAAATTAGCCAAGCACGCTTTCCTCAGGCGTTCGGCTTGCCCGCGTCAGCAAGGTTACGCGCCAGGGGTCGCTCATCGATCGGCAAATGAATCAGCGCGGCGAGCAGGCCGAGCGCCACGCCCGCCCACCAGACCGGATCGTAGGACCCGGTCATGTCGTGCAGCCAGCCGCCCAGCCACACCCCCATGAAGGAGCCGATCTGATGGCTCAAAAACACGATCCCGAACAGGGTGGCCATATAGCGCACCCCGAAAATCTGGTTGACAATGCCGGTCGTCAATGGCACCGTCGAGAGCCAGAGCACCCCCATGGCCATGGCGAACAAATAGATCGTAAGCTCGCTCTTCGGCGCCAGCAGCAGCGCGGTAATGGCGATGGCGCGCAAGAAATATATCCCCGAGAGTCCCAGCTTCTTGCTCCATCGCTGTCCGGCCACGCCGGAGAGATAGGCGCCGAAGATGTTGAACAGCCCGATGAGGGAGAGGGCGATAGCCCCGGTCCGCGCGCCAAGCCCGAGATCGGTGACATAGGCCGGGAAATGCACCGTAATGAACGCCACATGGAACCCGCATACGAAAAATCCGGTGTTCAGCAGCAGATAGCCCCGGTGGGTGAATGCTTCGCTCAAGGCGCCTCCCATCGTCTGATCAGCGCGGGCCGGATCGCCGGCCGCGGCCGGGGCCTGCTTCAGCAACAGGGCGGCTGGAATGATGACCAGAACGCATGCGGCGAGGATCATCAGCGCCGGGCGCCAGCCATAGGTGGAGATCAGAGCCTGACCGAGCGGCGAAAACACCACCTGGCCGAACGATCCCGCCGCGGTGCCAATGCCGAGCGCCATGGAGCGGCGCTCGGGGCCCACCGCCCTGGCCATAACCGCCAGCGCGATGGAAAAAGCGGTAAAGCCAAGGCCGATCCCCGCTACAACGC
>JADFHH010000418.1 GCA_022567275.1 Pseudomonadota bacterium
CGCGGCGGCGATGCGCGTCACCGCATGAACGCACTCCGCCAGATCGCCAAGAATCTGCACCGGCTCCGCGCCATCGAGATAAAGCGCGCGCAAGGCTTCCAGCGCGCCCTTGGCGTCGCCCTTGAACACCGTCTCCAGCAGCGCGAACACCCGGGCGTGGTCGGCCAGCCCCAGCATGGTGCGCACATCCGCGCTCGTTACCTTGTCCGCGCCATGGGCTATGGCCTGATCGAGTATGGACAGCCCGTCGCGCACCGAGCCTTCCGCCGCGCGGGCGATTAACGTCAGCGCTTCGGCGTCGATTTCGGCTTTTTCCAGCTTGGCGATTTTGCCGAAATGCTCAATCAGCAGCGCAACCTCCACCCGGCGCAAATCGAACCGCTGGCAGCGCGACAGCACCGTGACCGGAACTTTTCGCACCTCGGTGGTGGCGAAGATGAAGCGCACATGATCGGGCGGCTCTTCCAGGGTTTTCAGCAACCCGTTGAAGGCCTGCTTCGACAGCATGTGAACTTCGTCGATGATGTAGACTTTTATCCGCGCGGCGATTGGCTTGTAGCGCACGGATTCGATGATCTCGCGGATATCGTCGATGCCGGTATGCGAGGCCGCGTCCATTTCCAGCACGTCCACATGGCGCGATTGCATGATCGCCGCGCAATGTTCGCCCATCTCCGGCATCTCGACGGTCGGCCCGTCCACGCCTTCGCGCTCATAATTGAGGGCGCGCGCCAGAATCCGCGCCGTGGTCGTCTTGCCGACGCCGCGCACGCCCGTCAGCATATAGGCTTGCGCGATGCGCCCCGACGCAAAAGCGTTGGTGAGGGTGCGCACCATCGCGTCCTGGCCGATCAACTCATCGAAGGTCGCGGGACGGTATTTTCGCGCCAGCACGGCGTAAGCCGCGCTGTCTTTGGTTTTCGCGCCTGATGAGGTTTTTTTCGCCTTGGCCATCGCGTCACATCTGAAAATTCAAGTGGGAGGCTGAACATGCAACCCGCGGCGAACTCGTTGGGGCTGCTTCCTTCCGGATCTGACCCGGTTGGCGAGACACGCGTCCGCAGCCAACCTCCCGGACCCGTTATATCAGAGTCCGGGGTGGAACTGGCAAGGGTCATTCGTCGCGACAGCGGCTTGTGTTCAACGCAAGGATGTTTTCTCATGCCCGGCCAGTTCAGACAGGATCCATGATGCCCTTCACCCCGCCGCCGCGAAAAAAATTCCCGCAACCCGCCATTCACTCCGAACTCACCCTTGACCGCATGGCGCAAAAGCGCCGCGACACGGCATGGGTGAAGCAGCGGCTTGCGGATAAAAACAGCCGCTTTCTGCTGTTCGCCGATCTCGCTCTCGCGGTGGACTCGAATGCGGATCGCAGCGCAACCAGGCTGCGCTGGTACGAGGCCGAAGACCTCGCCAGGCTTGGCGTGGATTTGGCCGGCGCGATACTGCTGGGCTGCAATGCGAAGGGCCACGCCATATTCGCGGCCTCGCTCGGCGCGGCCGAAGCTGTTGCCGCGCCTGGCGGTATGGACGCGCTGAAACCTCTGGTCGATCTGCGCTCGCTCGCCATGCAGGGCGCTCTCACCCCCCGCGATCTCTCCCTCGCCGCCATGGGCCGGGCGCTCGCCGCCTGGCATGATGTGACCATATGTTGCGGGCGCTGCGGCGGACATACCAAGGCTTGCGATGCGGGATGGCGGCGCCACTGCCGGGCCTGCGGGCGGGACTTTTTTCCCCGCACGGACCCGGCCGTCATCGTGCTGATCACCCGGCGGTCACGCTGCCTGCTCGGCCATCACAAGCGCTATGCGCATAAATTCTATTCAACACTCGCGGGCTTCGTCGAGCCGGGCGAGGACATCGAGGCTTGCGTGCGGCGCGAGATGCGCGAGGAAACCGGCCTCACCATCGGCGAGGTGAGCTATCTGGCGAGCCAGCCCTGGCCGTTCCCGCATCTGCTGATGATCGGCTGCCGGGCGGAAGCACTGACAGCTCAGTTGAGAATCGAGAAAGAAGAGCTGCATGACGCGCGCTGGTTCACCCGCGATGAGGTGCGCGAGATGATGGCGGGCAAACACGGCGAGGGAATTTCCGTACCGGGGCCGCACTCGATCGCCCATGCCTTGATAAAGAGTTTCGTGGACAGCGGCGGCTGATGGCTTTATCCCGCAGCGCATCCTGCGAGTTTATTTGTCTCTTGCGCGCCAAAGATGAGAAACTATATCTCCATTAGGCCAGAAGGTTAGGTGTCATGATTTTCCAGCAGCTGTTCGACCCGCTCTCAAGCACCTACACCTATCTGCTGGCGCGCCGTTTCGGCGGCGAGGCGCTGATTATCGATCCGGTGATCGAACATGTGGACAGCTATGTGGCGCTGATGGAGCGGCTCGATCTCAAGCTGGTCAAGGCCATCGACACCCATATCCAC
>JADFHH010000419.1 GCA_022567275.1 Pseudomonadota bacterium
GACGGGATTGACAGCTTCGACCCGGATGGGGATCTTTTGGCATTTGCTTGGGAGCTTGTGTCGCGGCCGGCAGAAAGCGCTGCGACGTTGTCGGATCCGCAAGCCGTTACGGCGAATTTTGCGGCCGATGTTCCAGGCACCTATATTGCTCGTGTGGTTGTGAATGACGGCGCATCGACGAGCGCAGATACGGTCGAGATTACCAGCGTCAATACAGAACCGGTCGCCGATGCTGGCGCCGAGCGTGTGGATGGACAGCGCATAGCCGCGATTGTCCGGGTAGCATTGCGAGAGATAAGAAATGGCCGCGGGATGCCAGGCATTGTTGGTCGCGCCGATGAGCACCACAAGCGGGATCAGCCAGACCGCCTGATAGACCAGACCCATGGCCATCAAAGACGCCGCGCCGATGACCAGCGAGGCGCATTGAATCAGCACCCGCCGCCCGCCAATGTCGACCACCGCGCCACTGCCCGCATTGGCCGCGAATGCGGAGATATGAAACAGGGTCACCAGCCCGCCGGCCTGCGCGTAACTCAGCCCCAGCGTTGCGGTAATATAGGGAAGCAGCACATAAAATATGCCGATGATCCAGTGCGTCGCGCCATGTCCCGACGCCACCAGAAAGGCGGTCCCCTGGCCCCTCCAGCGCAATCCGGTCAGCCGTTCGATGGTCGATGACACCTGCCCGCGCCCTCCCAAGGGAAATGTTTGAAGCCAGTATCGCGCTCAAGCAAGTTTTTTCGCGTCCGCTGGCACAAAGTCCGCGCCAAGAGTACAATTAGCGCCCGGAGGAGCCAACATTGCCTGCTGATTATTTCGAAATTCCCGACAGCGAACCCTCGCCCATGCTGGACAAGCCTATCACCGATGGCCGGGCATGGACACGCGACACCCTCGACCCTCAGGACTGTATCGTCGCACTCGGCAAGGCGGGGCTCGGCGAGGTTTCCGCGATGGCCGATGCCATCGCCGCCAATCCCCTGCCGGTCATACTGCGCCACCCGGACCAGTTCGAGCTGCCGGCATTGCGCGCCGCAATGGGCAAGGCCAAAGCGCTGCTCGACGGGGCGCCGGGCGTGGCGGTCGTGGACAGGCTGCCGATGGATGAAATCTCAAAACAAACCGCCACGGCGATCGCATGGGCTTTGGGGCATCTGGTGGGCCGTCCCGTGGCCCAGAAATGGGACGGCGCCATGGTCTATGACGTGACCGACACCGGCGCGAAATTTTCCTATGGCGTCCGCGCCTCCACTACCAATATCGAGCTGCTGTTCCATACCGACAACGCGTTCGGCGCCGCGCCGCCCGACTATGTCGCCCTGCTGTGCCACTACCCGGCCGTCGCAGGCGGGGTTTCGCGCTTCTGCTCGCTTTATTCGGTCCATAACCGGATGCTGGAGAGGCACCCCGATCATCTCGCGCGCCTTTACCAACCCCTGCTGTGGGACCGGCAGGCGGAGCACGAAGACGGCGCGCCGAAAGTCGCCCGTGCGCCGATGTTTCGCTGGGACGGCAAGCGCCTGACCATCCGCGCCAACACCAGGTTGAACGGAAAAGGCTACCAGCTATCGGGTGAAGCGATGGACGCGGCCACACAAGCCGCACTCGACGCGGTGAAACACATCATGTCACAAGACGACCTCTGGCTGGAGCTGCCGATCGAACGCGGCCAGATCCAGTATCTCAACAATACCGGGGTCGCGCACTACCGCCGCGAATTTACCGACCATGACGACCCGGCGCTGAAGCGTCACCTGGTGCGGACCTGGCACCGGGACCGGGGCCAGGTGAGCTATGATGGCTGATGCAAGTCCCGCCCTGATTCCTTGCGCAGAATGAGCGAGAAATTATTGGCCGGCATGGGAAACGCGTCATCGAGCCGGAGGCCATGTTTGTTTGCCTCCCGTTCGACATCGCCGATATCGCGCACGCCAAACTCCGGGTTCTGCGCCTGAAGCCATGCTTCGAACCGGACATTGCTTGCAGCGGTGTGTCCGCCGTCTTTCTTGTAGGGGCCATAGAGATACAGCAATCCCCCCGCGCCAAGCAATTCACCAGCCCCGCGCAGCAATCCCGTGCACACCGCCCACGGCGCAATGTGGATCAGATTGATGGCGAGCACGGCGTCGAACGGTCGCTCGAGCGTGTCCGGCCAGCGCTCTTGCGTCACATCGATATCGAGCGGGGGTTCGAGATTCTTCAGCCCGGCCTGTTGGCCCCGTGCGTCAATGCTCGCCCGTGCATTGGCCTCGGGGTCACTCGGATGCCAGGTTATGCCGGGAAAGTTTTGCGCAAAGGCGACCGCGTGTTGACCGGTGCCGCTGGCGATCTCCAGCGCCCGGCCGGATGCGGGCAGTTGCTCACTCAATATTTTGAGATTCTGACAGGTGTGACGCTCCGCCGCCGGTGCGTTCTGCAAGGGGTTT
>JADFHH010000420.1 GCA_022567275.1 Pseudomonadota bacterium
AAGAAGCCGCGGGACAGGGCCTTGTGGCCGGTTTGAATGCCGCGCTGTCAACCGCTGGCGGGGATAAAACTTTTATCCTCAGCCGCGCCGACGCCTATCTCGGGGTGATGATCGACGATCTGGTGACGCGCGGTGTGTCCGAGCCTTACCGCATGTTCACTTCTCGCGCCGAATACCGCCTGAAACTGCGCGCCGACAACGCCGATCAGCGCCTGACGCCATTGGGGATACGAATCGGTTGCGTGGGGCCGCGGCGCGCCAGGGTTTATGCACTTAAGGCGCGCGCGTTGAATGAAGCGCGCGAAATGCTGGATAAGCTCACCCTGACCCCTAACGAGGCGGCAAACGCCGCATTGCGCGTCAATCAGGACGGGCGGCGGCGCAGCGCTTTTGAATTATTGTCATATCCCGGCATCGATCTGGCGGCGCTGAAGCCCATCTGGCCGCAACTTGCCAAAATTCCATCGAATATCGGCGCGCAAATCGAGACCGACGCGCATTACGCGGTGTATTTGCGCCGCCAGGAGGCCGATATCGCCGCCTTCCGCAAGGATGAAGCGGCGGTTATTCCGCGCGGGTTCAACTATGAAAATATTTCCGGGCTGTCCAACGAAGTGCGCCAGAAACTCCTAAAACACCGCCCGGCGACGCTGGGACAGGCCTCGCGCATCGATGGGCTTACGCCGGCGGCGCTAATGCTGCTGGCCGCCCATATGAAGAAGGCGCCGAGGCGCAAAAGCGCTTAGAAAACCCTTATGCAGCCTAGTCTTGAGCCGATTGACACGCCAGAGCGATTCGCTCGCCGTTTCAATGTTTCACGTGAAACAATCGAGCGGCTGCGTATCTATGAGGCGCTGCTGAAACAATGGCAAAGGGCCGTCAATCTGGTCGCGGCAAAGACCTTGGAGCATGTCTGGCAACGGCATTTCGCCGATAGCGCCCAGTTGCTGGCGCACGCGCCGCGCGCAAAAACCTGGCTCGATCTGGGCTCCGGCGCGGGTTTTCCGGGATTGGTGGTTGCGATTTGCGCCGCGAATCGGGACAATAGCCTGGTGCACATCATCGAGAGCAATGCAAAGAAATGCGCCTTTTGCCAGGAAGTTGTGCGTGAAACGGGGTGTTCTGTGGAAATACACAATGCTCGCATTGAAAGCCGGGGAATCGAGGATAAATTGATCGCGGCCGATATCGTGACCGCGCGGGCGCTGGCGCCGCTGGATCGTCTGTATGAATTGGCGGCGCCATACTTGCGCTGCGGTGCTACGGGGTTATTTTTGAAAGGGCGGCAGGTGGAGCGCGAGTTGGGAATCGCGGCGAAAAACTGGCGCTGCGAGGTGCAGCTCCATCCCAGCGTGACCGGCGCCCGGGCGCGCATCGTCGAGGTGAAATCATTGCGGCGCAAGGCGACCGGAAATTTGGAGGCGGCGGATGCGTAAATCAGGCAGGGGGCAAAGAGTTCTTGCCCTGGCCAACCAGAAAGGCGGCGTCGGCAAGACCACGACGGCGATCAATTTAGGCACCGCGCTGGCAGCGGTGGGCGAACAGGTGCTGATTATCGATCTCGACCCCCAGGGCAATGCCAGCACCGGGCTGGGCATTCCCAATACGCCCGAAGCGCGCACCCCCTCGACGCTTGAAGTCATGACCGGTGCTGCGACCATCGCTGAAGCCCAGATCGCCACTGAAATCAGCCGCATGTGGATTGTGCCGGGCCATGTGGATCTGATGCTGGCGGAACGGCAAGCCAGCACCAGCACACACCGCAATTATGCCTTGCGCGATGCGCTTAAAAAACATGGCGCGCGGCGCGATGACGATGCCGGCACCCCTGTTCCCAGCTATGTGCTGATTGACTGTCCGCCCTCGCTCAATGTGCTCACGCTCAACGCCATGGCGGCGGCGGATGCGGTGATTGTGCCGCTGCAATGCGAGTTTTTCGCCCTGGAGGGCTTGAGCCTGCTGGTCGACACCATCGCCCAGGTCCGGCACTCCCTCAATCCGGGATTGTTCATACAGGGCGTCATTCTGACCATGCATGATGGCCGCCAGATGCTGACTCAACAGGTCGAGGAAGATGTCCGCGCATTTCTCGGGGACAAGGTTTACACCAATACCATACCGCGCAATGTGCGCCTGTCGGAAGCGCCATCCTTCGGCCTGCCGGCCATTATCTATGACATGGATTGCAAGGGCAGCCGGGCCTATATCGAGGTTGCCAAGGAACTGATCCGCCGCGAACGCGGACTGGCGGCGGCGTAGGGAGGCTCAAACTATGACATTACAAAAACGCCGTCTTGGGCGCGGGCTGGAAAGCCTGATCAGCGAAGCGGTTGATGTGGACGCCGCCACCGGGCTTGAAGGCTTGCGAAACGTCGCACTCGAGGCGCTCAAGCCGGGTCCGTTCAACCCGCGCAACAAGTTCG
>JADFHH010000421.1 GCA_022567275.1 Pseudomonadota bacterium
TGATAGATTTCTGCGACCCGCTCAAAGCGGTCGGTTAGGTCATTGATTGATTCCGCGTGATTTTCCTTTACCGCGTTCTCAATCTTGTTAAGGCGCCTTTGTTGGTCCCAGCGGGCATTATCAACGCGATGGTGAAGATTATCATCCAGAAAGTTGTTGACCTCGTCCTCCAGGAGACGCGCCAGTTCGCCTGGATGCACTGCTTCCAATGCATCAAGCTCGGTGGCTCCGACGCCGAACGTTCTCTCGAACTTGTCCTTTCGCCGCTCGGTGTCCTTTATAGGTGTTCGGGGTAATCCGTATTCGATGCATTGGTCAGGGCTGAGTGCCAGCGGGATAAGCTGCAAATCCACACCAAGGTCGAATTTCTCGATGGCGAACTCGACTTTCCGGGCCACCGCTTTTGGCATCGACCGGCCGCCTGGATCAAAATCCGAGAGATATATGATGCGAATCGGCGCACCATAATCCGACGCGCGTAATGCCAATTCCCGGCAGCGGGTTTCGCTTTGCTCGCCAATTCCGACGACGAGGTTTACCCCGCGCCTTCTGCACAAGGGCACGAGCCAATCGTTCTGGGTGGATTTTTCAATCCAGACTTCGACGATGTAATCCTGAATCGCATCGCTTAGGCCATCGACGAATAGCTCCGGCAGGTCAGGAAAGTCCGGTTCATTGTCACCAACATCCTCAAACAGAACCTCGCTTGAAACAATCCGGTCGGCATCAGGGTCTTGATCCAGGTTGCTGGCCAAGATCATCGGCTCGTCATTCCGCCGGTCGATCAGGCCGTTGAATGGAACAAGGCCGAGATAGCGCGCCGCCAGGCTGGCGCTGCACAGATAGGTCCAGTCGCTCTCGGTGTTTTTATATTCGCGGCCGTTCGGCAGCATGATATTGACGCCGTCGGGTTGCGACACGAGACGGTAGTGAACGCGCCGAAGGTGAGAATTGTCACTGCCGTGGTCCGCCCAGATAACCGCGAACCATTCTGCTGCCTTACCGCGATGACCGACACCTGCATAGAACGGGTCATTGGCCGGGGAGAGAGCAAGCAAGTCTGTGACGGGGCGCTTTATTTCTCTGGCGAGCGTTTTGATGGAGTCGTAATCAAGCATCTGCCGCCTCCATCGTTAGTCCGCGACGGCGGCATTCGGTAATTAATAAATCATCAGCAACGCTCCTGAGTATGTCTGTAATCAGCGACTTGCCGATTGGCTTGCCGGATGTGTTGGGGATTTCCCCACTCATTGACTTTGCACCGGGGATTTCCCCAGTAAGTTCCCGGCGGACCTTGCCGACTGTCTTGTGGTCCACTCTGGCGATCCTGGCGATCTTCCGGTCAGACCATTTCGCCCATTCCGGGTCGCTCAGCAATCGCGCAACAGCGCATCTTTTGTCGGCTTGAGTCCGGCGCAGACCGTGGGTTGTATTAGACCCGATACCATGAAGGATTGCATCGCGAGCCGTACCTTCGCGGATTTCCGCGTCGATGGTCTCGCGGTCGATTTTTTGTGCAGCGGCGACACGATGAAACCCATCGGCAAGCCAATAGTTGACGGTGTCATAATAAACGATGATCGGAGGGAAGGCCGCTCCGTCAAGCATATCATCTGCGTAGTCAAGGATTGTCTCCTGGCGCATATCGGCACGCATTTGCGCGCCTCCATCCTTGATGCGAGAGAGATGTATCTGTTCTGTCACGCCCCGCCCTCCCGGTCTCGGAAGAGCCAATCCATAACGTCTCGCTCGTAGGCCATCTGCATGGCTTGGTGCGGCGTCACCAGGCGGTTGCGCAAGGCGGTGCCGATAAAGTCCAGTTCATTCCGGAGCACATCAAGCTCAGAGCGCGAGATGCGGAATTGGGCCAGCAGCGTGGTCCGCATTTTGTCTTGCAGGTCAGCTTCGGCGGAAATTTCTGCTGCGGCACTCATACGACACCGCCTTCCGGCTCATCCGGCTTGATGCGGCGAACGCCCATCGCCTTCAAAATGGCGGGAGACCAGTTATGCAAAACCGCCTCAGAGTGGCGATGGCCGTGCCGGTCAATGAGCGGCTTCTTGGCTTGCTTCTCGGCGGTGGTGTCTTTATTGTCGGGAACGTTGAGCCGTCCAGCTTCAACAGATTTGCAAGGGTCGCTACCAGCTATCGCCGGAGCGACTCTTGCCGCTTCTGGGAAGGCCATCTGTCATGCAGCCTCGGCGCCGTCGCGCTCAGAAATTTTGGCCTCAACCCAGGCCGCAATTTCATCTTCCAGCCAGCCCACCGCCTGCGGGCCAATCTTGACCGGTTTGGGAAATGTCCCTTCGGACATGCGGTCATAAATGGTGGAGCGAGGTAGGCCTGTCACCATTTCGACCTCGCGCCTACGTAGAAATCTTCGAACCATTCGAACCTACGTAAGCAATGCTCGGTA
>JADFHH010000422.1 GCA_022567275.1 Pseudomonadota bacterium
TTTCATATTGTAAAGCTCTTTCAATTTCCTTAAACCCGGTTATATTCTTTACCTCTTGTTTTACAAAACCACTTTCTACACCTCTATGAAACGTTTTTATCCCTTGATTCTTTCTTCTCTGTTGATTGTGGGTTCGGAGGCAAGTGCCTGACACGGTAGCCGTCGGCATCATACCGAGCGGCATCGCTCCGGAAAAGCGGCCTCCTGGGGCCGTTAAGGCGGAGCCGTGGGCAACGCACACGCGCGTTGCCATCGAAGGAACCATCCGGGCGGCTCCGGAGGACGCAGATGCGAGAGCAAGCCGAGTTCGCGCTCCGCGTCGCCACTCTGCCGGTAGTATTCCGGCTCGCCTTCGTATCAACAGCCCATGTCGATGCGAGAACACGATCTCCGGCTCGTGGATCGACCACGCCCCACCTTCAAGAACCGTCGCCGGGTCGTCGAACAGGTCTCCCGGGGAGAAAGCAGTGATGCGGACCGAGCGCGATCCGGTCCTCCACACGTCGCCTGCTGTAACGCCTGGGCCTGTCAAACACCGACCAGCTCCACGGACGGCAGCCGGGGAACCGATCGAAGTGCGTCTCGAGGACCCTGACGCGGATGTCCTGCCAGCACTCCCGCGTTTCCGCCCTCGTCGCAAGCGGAGCCTCCTCGCAAGGCGGCCCCAGGTGCATGAGCGTGTCAAGAATACTCGCGCTGCTCATTCGTCCACTTGTCAACGTGAAGCGGCTGATCGGCACGCACCTGATCGATATGATCGATGAGGATGGCTATGCGCGCGGCGATCTCGCCGCCCTCGCGCAACGGCTGGGCGCGCCGATGGAGCTGATTGAAGAGACGCTTGCGATCCTGCAGAACTTCGAGCCCGCCGGGGTGTTTGCGCGCGATCTGGCTGAGTGCCTGACCCTGCAATTGAAAGACCGCAACCGCTTCGACCCGGCAATCGAATCCTTTATCGCCAATCTCGATTTGCTGGCCGCGCGAGACCTCGCCGGGCTCAAGCGGGCCTGCGATGTCTCCGATGAGGATCTCGCCGACATGATCACCGAGATCAGATCGCTGGAGCCCAAGCCCGGACTGAAATTCGGCAAATCCTCGCTCCAGCCCGTGGTGCCGGATGTGTTTGTGCGCCAGCGCCCCGATGGCAGCTGGCTTGTGGAACTCAATACGGACACCTTGCCGAAGGTGCTGGTAAACCAGGCCTATTACGCGACCGTCTCCAGGAGCTCCAGTCTGAAGAAAGACAAAATCTATCTGCATGATTGCCTGCAAAACGCCAACTGGCTGGTGAAAAGCCTCGATCAACGCGCCCGCACGATCCTCAAGGTGGCCAAGGAAATCGTCAAACAGCAGGATGGTTTCCTTGTCCATGGGGTGCAGCATCTGCGGCCCTTGAACCTCAAGATGGTCGCCGACGCGATCGAGATGCACGAATCCACCGTGAGCCGCGTCACCAGCAACAAATACATGGCGACCAGCCGCGGCACCTTCGAGCTGAAATATTTCTTCACCTCGGCGATTGCCTCTTCCCGCACCGGCGAAGCCCATTCATCGGAAGCGGTGCGGCACCGGATCAAGCACCTCATCGACAATGAAGCGGTGAGTAAAATTCTGTCCGACGACAAGATCGTCGAGCTGTTGCGGCTTGAAGGCGTCGATATTGCCCGGCGCACGGTTGCGAAATACCGGGAATCCATGCGCATTCCATCATCGGTACAACGCCGGAGGGATAAGAAAATGGCGCAGGTCATGTCGTGACAAGCGCTTGTATCCGCTAAATTTTCTCCATCTCAGCCCGGCCTGTTGCGCAGTAAGCCGGCGAAAAATTCCTCTGTTAACAAACTGTGAAACTTTTTTTACCCCCTCGAATACGGTTTGACACTACTCGGACTCATGCTCTAGTTTCCGCATCCTGCGGCGAAAGGCGTCACGATGAGGCCTTGCCCGCGAAGCTGTTTGAGCATCGGACCCTTGCGCGAGCGAGGATCCGGTTAGTGGCTCCAGCCCGCTGCGAATAAGAGGCGGAGCCGTCGCAATTCCGGAAGAGGCGATGGCATTACAAGTTACCGGCAAAAACCTGGATATTGGCGAGGCGCTGCGGAGCCACGTGACAGACCGCATTGAAGCGACAGTTGACAAATATACCGGCCAGACCCCTTCAGGACATGTCCGCATCGAGAAGGCGCATGGTGCGTTTCTCACCGGCTGCACCATACAATTGCGTTCAGGCTTGAGCCTTGAATCCCATGGCGAGGCGCATGACGCCTATGCCAGTTTCGACCAGTCGCTCGAGCGGCTGGAGAAACGTCTGCGCAAGCTGGTGCCGGATGCGAAGATCGCCATCGCCCACGGGAAGATGGCGCCGGCCGATCTGGAAAAAGTCATGG
Source organism: Pseudomonadota bacterium (assembly GCA_022567275.1). Taxonomy (GTDB): domain Bacteria; phylum Pseudomonadota; class Alphaproteobacteria; order Rhizobiales; family Methyloligellaceae; genus UBA2767. The sequence goes on from JADFHH010000422.1 coordinate 2,388, forward strand.
CCGCGTTCTA
>JADFHH010000036.1 GCA_022567275.1 Pseudomonadota bacterium
CGGGTGCATTGCGTCAGGTCTGTGGGTCGTCAACTCGATTTATTCGATCGGCTATATGCGGGCCAATAACGAGCCGCGCCAGACGCCCTTCTATATGTGCTTCGCGGTGGCGATAGGGAGCACCATGGGCATTGCCTTTTCCGCCAACCTGTTCACGCTGTTCCTGTTCTATGAAGTGCTGACGCTCTCCACCTATCCGCTGGTCGCCCACAAGGGCGACGACAAGGCCAAGAAGGGCGGGCGCGTCTATCTTCTCATTCTGCTCGGCACGTCCATGGTGCTGTTGCTGCCGGCCATCATCGCCACGGCCGTGATCGCCGGGACGCTTGACTTTACACCGGGGGGAATTCTCGCCGGCAAGACCGACAAGACGACGATCGCGCTGCTGCTGGCGCTGTTCATGTTCGGCATCGGCAAGGCGGCGCTCATGCCGCTGCATTGGTGGCTGCCCGCGGCCATGGTCGCGCCGACGCCTGTCAGCGCGCTGTTGCATGCGGTCGCGGTCGTCAAGGCGGGCGTGTTCACCATCGTCAAAGTGGTCGTTTATGTGTTCGGCGTCGATATGCTCGCCAGCACCGGAAGCGCAGATTGGCTGATATGGGTCGCGGGATTCACTGTAATCGCGGCATCGATCGTCGCCCTGCGCCAGGATAATCTGAAGAAAATGCTGGCTTATTCGACGGTCAGTCAGCTTGCTTATGTGGTTCTCGCGGTGTCGATTTTGACGCCCCTGTCGATAGTCGGGGCGGCCATGCATATCGCCGCCCATGCGGTCAGCAAGATCACGCTTTTTTTTGCCGCCGGGTCGATCTACACCGCATCCCGTCTGACCGAAATCAGTCAGCTCGACGGGATCGGCCGGCGTATGCCGTGGACCATGACCGCCTTTGCGATTGGCGGCTTGTCAATGATCGGCGTGCCGCCCACGGCGGGCTTCCTGGGAAAATGGTACATGCTCATGGGGGCCATGAATACCGGCGAGTGGGTTGCGGTCGCAGTGATCGTTTTGAGTACGCTGCTGAATGCGGGTTATTACCTTCCGATCATCTTTCGAGCCTTTTTCAAACCTCCGGGAAAGGATGTGAAGGCGCATGCAAAGGGTGAGGCGCCCATGCCAATAGTGATGGCGCTGACGGCGACGGCGGCGGCAACCGTTGTGATGTTCCTGTTCCCGGAAATACCGATAACGCTGGCTCGACTTTTGGCGGGAGTGTGAGACATGGCCAAGATAAAATCGAAACCGGACCAGCATTGGCTTGTAAGGCCGAAAAGCATCAAGCTGATGTGGCGGCTCTTCATCGCACTTCTAGCTGTCACCGTCATTAGCGACTTCTTCGTCGAACATGAGCCGTATTTCGGCATCGACGGCAGCTTCGGTTTTGGCGCCTGGTTCGGATTCCTCTCCTGCATTGCGCTGGTGGCTTTGTCCAAGGCATTGAGTGCATTCCTCAAGCGATCGGACACCTATTACGATGGCTGATTTTCTGCTGCCGCCCGGACTGGTTTTGATCGCTGCCGGCCTCTTGATACCAATGGTTCGGGGGCGTGCGCGCAGCGTCCTTCTCCTTGCCGCCCCGCTGTTGACCCTCTGGCTGATCTGGCATGTGCCCGATGGCATCGTGCTGTCCTATGAGTTCATGGGGTATGGGATCGCGCCGCTGAAGGGCGATGCGCTGAGCCGTCTTTTCGCAGCCATTTTCGCCATCATGGCATTTGGCGGAGGGCTGTTTTCGCTCAACCGGGACGGCCAGGCCGAGCTCAGCGCCGCCTTCGTTTACGCTGGTTCCGCGATCGGTGTCGCCTTCGCGGGCGACCTGATCACGGTTTTCGTCTTTTGGGAAATCATGGCCGTCGGATCGACAATCGTTGTGTGGTGCGGGGGCGGGGGAGCGCACAAAGCCGGCCTGCGCTACGCCGCAATCCATTTGCTCGGCGGCGTATTGCTGATGGCCGGGATCGCGGGCGAGATCGGGGCGACCGGGAGTGCTGAATTCCGGGCAATGCAGCCCGACTCTATCGCCCGATGGCTGATCCTCGCCGGATTTCTCATCAATGCCGGCGCGCCTCCGCTTTCGGCCTGGTTACCCGATGCCTATCCCGAAGCTTCATGGAGCGGCACGGTGTTTCTTTCCGCGTTCACCACCAAGGCGGCGGTCTATGTGCTGATACGCGGATTTCCAGGGGCGGAGATCCTGATCTTCATCGGACTGTTTATGGTGTTCTACGGCATCATATACGCCCTCCTCGAAAATGATGTGCGCCGAATCCTGGCTTATTCGATCGTCAACCAGGTCGGATTCATGGTCACGGGTATCGGCATCGGCACGGTAATGGCGCTCAATGGCGTCGCGGCTCACGCCTTCACACATATCATTTACAAGGCGCTTCTGCTGATGTCCGCCGGCTCCGTACTCTACATGACCGGGAAGCGAAAATGCACCGACGTTGGCGGGTTGTTCCGCACCATGCCATTGACCTGCATATGCGGAATCATCGGCGCCCTCTCGATCTCGGCTTTCCCGCTCACCTCGGGTTTCATTTCCAAGTCCATGATCTCTCAGGGTGCGGCGGATGAAAACTTGATGATCGTCTGGATGCTGCTTGCGGTGGCGTCCGCCGGGGTGTTCCTGCATGCCGGGATTAAATTTCCCTGGTTTGTGTTTTTTCAGAAGGATTCCGGATTGAGGCCCGATGATCCGCCATGGAACATGAAGGCGGCCATGGTGTTGTTCGCGTTCTTCTGCATCGGCCTTGGCGTCTATCCCGGTCTGCTTTATGCGTTTCTGCCCTCTCCGGTGAACTATGTGCCCTACACCGGCGCACATGTGGTCTTTCAGTTGCAACTCTTGCTGTTCTCCGGCCTTGCCTTCTTCTTGATGCTTGGCTGGCTGAAACGCAGCTTGACCATCACGCTGGATTCCGACTGGCTCTACCGTGGTCTCGGCCAGGCACTGCAACGCGAATTCCACATAATAAGCGGCGCGGCGTGGACGGCATTCGTCGACAGGATCTATCGTGCGGCTGCACGCTTTTTGGCGACAGTCTATCGCCACCATGGCCCGCAAGGCGTGCTCGCGAGAAGCTGGCCGACAGGCAGCATGGCGCTATGGATCACGCTTCTGCTTGGCGCATATCTTATTGCTTACTATCTCTAGAGCGTGATATTCGCCATATAATATTTCTGTTAGAATCATGTTTTTCATACCCATAAGCACAGGCCTCCAGCATGAAACTGCCATCCGGAAAGTGGACGACCACGCCGGCCGAGCGTGAAGATTTGAACTTCATTCGTGACGCCGAGGCCGCGATCGATGATGCGCCGTCGCTCAATTCGGCCATATTTCTGGTGACCTGCGTTGCGCTTTTTATCTCCTTCATCGGCTGGGCCTATTTCGCGGAAATCGATGAGGTGACGCGCGGAGAGGGGCAGGTCATCCCCTCGACCGGGAAGCAGGTCATCCAGAGTCTTGAAGGCGGCATCGTCAAGCAGATCATGACGCGGGAGGGCGATAGCGTGCGCAAGGGGCAAATATTACTGCGCATCGACGATACCAGGTTTTCATCCGATCTGGGCGAGTTACAGGCGAAACACCGCACGCTGACAGTTCAGATCCAGAGGCTGCGGACCGAAGCGGATAATCCGGATGCAACGAAGATTGACTTTAGCAAGGAGTTGCGCGAGCAGGCGCCGCAAACGGTGGCGAATGAGGTGACTCTCTACAACATCCGCAAGGCGTCCCTGAAAAATCAGATCAGTGTGCTCAAGGAGCGGCTGCTACAGCGCCGGCAGGAACTGGCTGAGTTCCAGGAGAACAAGAAGCGCTATCAAAACGGGCTGGAAATCGCCGGACGCGAATTCGCGATGAAAGAACCGCTGGCGAAGCGCGGTATCGTTTCGAAAACGGATGTTTTGCGGCTCGAGCGGGAGATGTCGGATCTGAGAGGCCAACTGGCATCCACCGGGCAAGCGATTCCGCGGGTTGAGGCGTCGATTCGCGAGGCGGAGCGGCTGGTCGATGAACAGAAGCTCTCCTTCCGGCAGAACGCGCAGACCGAGCTGAATGCCAAAATGTCCGAGATCTCAATCGTCGACCAGTCGCTCATGGCGGCGAGAGACCGTGTGCTCAGAACAGATCTTCGCTCTCCCGTCGACGGCATCGTCAACAAGCTGCACATCAACACCATTGGCGGTGTTATCAGGGCCGGAGCACCGCTGGTGGAAATCACGCCGGTTGAGGATTCTTTGCGCGTGGAAGCGAAAATTTCGCCAAAAGATATAGCATTTATCAGCCCTAATCAGAAAGCTCTCGTGAAGATTACCGCTTATGATTTTACCATCTACGGTGGACTTGATGGAATAGTAGAAATAATATCTTCAGACAGCATTATGGACGAGATCAGTAAAGAAAGTTTTTACTTGGTTATTATAAAAACAAATGAAAATATATTGCGCAAAGGCAAGGTATCTCTGCCTATAATTCCCGGAATGGTCGCGCAAGTCGACATCATAACGGGCAAGAAGAGTGTCCTGGATTATCTCCTCAAGCCCATCGTCAAGGCCAGGCAAGAGGCGTTACGCGAAAGATAAACCGCCTGGCGCAACATGTATGCAGGCGGCCGGCTTTCCGGCATTTCATCAGAATATGTTTTTGAAATTACCCTGCGTCGCGCGCTGGCGGTGTCCTGCAGCGTCCGGGCATCGCATGCGCCAGGAGGGTTGCTAAAATTGTACGGAAATTTCGGACGGTTTCTTCAGGCGCGTTTGCGATAATTGGCGCAATCAGAACCAGGAACCAAGTTAATGCGCCGCACCTCTCATCAAAGCACGTTAGTCAGACAAGCACTGGCCTCCAATGCTCAACTGCGTCTGATGCGCAAGGCGGCGGCTAAGCCAGCTAAACTCAACGTAAATATTTTGATCGTGACGGTACTGCTCTCTTTCTCGGCCATCCTTACCCAGGCGCTGGTGGCGGCTTCCGCTTAGCTTTACCCGTACCGCGCACCGATCGCATCGAGAAACACCTGGCCAAAATTCTCCAGCTTGCGCGGGCCGACGCCATTGATGGCGGCCATCTGTTCAAGCGAGGACGGGCGTTCACACGCCATTGCGATCAACGCCGTGTCGTGGAATATGACATAGGCCGGCACATCGCGGGTTTGCGCCAGCTCGAGCCGGAGCTTCTTGAGTGCGCTGAGCAGCTCCTGATCCGCCCCGGTTTCCAACGCCAGCTTTTCAATCTTGGGCGCATTTGCCAGCCGCTCCGGTTTCCTGATATCGATTTCGCGCAGAGCGAATTTTTCCTCGCCGGCGGCGACGGCGCGGCCACGCCCGGTAATCTGAAGCGCACCGTATTTCTCGATATTGATGGTGAGAGTGTTGCCGGCGACCGCCTGGCGGATGAACGCCTGCCAATAGGCTTTTTTGTGTCCGCCCCCCGCGCCATAAGCTGGCAGCCGGGCGTGGCGGCGCTGTAATATCTTCTCGGTTTCGGCGCCGCGCAGGACATCGATAATGTGCGCCGCGCCAAACATCTGGCCCGTATCCCTGATCGCCGAGAGCAGCAGTCGCGCATTCCGCGTGCCATCCACCATGTTCGGCGGGTCCAGGCAGTTGTCGCAATTGCCGCAGGCGCGCATCTCCTCGTCGAAATATGACAGCAGCGCCGTGCGCCGGCACGCCGAAGCTTCGCAATAGGCAAGAAGCGCGTCGAGCCGTTTGTGCTCCCGCAGCTTGTGGGCTTCGTCCTCACTATCCTGCTCGATGAACCGGCGGCGCATGCCCATGTCGGCAAGACCGTAAAGAAGCAGGGTTTCGGCCGGTTGCCCGTCGCGCCCGGCGCGGCCGATCTCCTGATAATAGGCTTCCATGCTGGCCGGCAGATTCAGATGACACACAAAACGGATGTCGGGCTTGTCGATGCCCATGCCAAAGGCGATGGTCGCGACCATGATGACTGCGTCCTCGCTCATGAAACGATTCTGGTTTTTCCGGCGCAAGTTTGCGTCCTGGCCCGCATGATAGGGAATCGCGTTAAAGCCCTCGGCATTCAGGAATTCCGCGGCTTCCCCGGTGAATTTTCGCGACAGGCAATAGACGATGCCCGCCTGGGAGCGCTTGTCGTCGAGAAACCCCAGAAGCTGTGCTTTCCAGTTGGCTTTAGCCGCCGCCGCGAGTCTGAGATTGGGCCGGTCAAAGCCATGCACGATCATGCGGCCTTTGCCGCGAAACAGTTTTTGCGCGATATCTCTGCGCGTCGCCGCATCGGCGGTCGCGGTGAAGCAGGCGATCGCGGCTTGCGGAAAGCGCGTTTGAAGTTCAGACAACCGCTCATATTCCGGGCGGAAGCCGACACCCCATTTTGAGATGCAATGCGCCTCGTCAACGACAAACAGAGCTGGATCGAGCCGTGCAATGGCATTGAGCATGCGCTCTGTCATGAGACGTTCGGGCGAGAGATAGAGCAACCGGCAATCGCCTTGCGCGACACTGCGCCAGTTCGCCACCTGCTCGTCACGCGAAAGCCCCGAATGAACGCACGCCGCTGCAACGCCATTGGCGCGCAGCGCCGCGATTTGATCGTCCATCAGCGCCACAAGCGGCGACACCACGATTGTGAGAGCGTCCGACAGCAGTGCCGGTATCTGGTAGCACAGCGATTTGCCCGCCCCGGTCGGCATGACCACGAGCGCGTTCTCTCCCGAGTGCAGGAGATCGACGATCTCCTCCTGTCCGGGGCGGAATGCGGCATAACCGAATACATCTTTGAGAATTTGGGCGGCGGTCTGGCTCATGAGTACTTTCCATACACATCACGGGCACGATAGAACAAAAATAGAACATGCGCGATGGACTTGTCAAACAGTTCAATCTGATTAGATCATGCTCCGGCATGTCAAACCCTGTTCTCATAAATCTCACGCGCGGGAATCTTGTGGAAAGTTTTCACCGCGGCTCCATTTGTATGGTGCGCGGCGATGGTGAGCCGGTTCTGACTCTGGGCGATGTCGAGCGGCCGGTCTACCCGCGCTCGGCGATCAAGGCGCTCCAGGCCTTGCCGCTGGTTGAAAGCGGTGCTGCGGATGCGGCCGGGCTGAACGACAAGGAGTTGGCGCTGGCCTGCGCCTCCCACAGCGGCGAACAGGTGCATGTCGAGACGGCCCGCTCGATGCTCGCGAAGTCAGGGCTTTCAGAGGACGCGCTGGCCTGTGGAAGCCAATGGCCAATAGGCGAAGAGGCCGCGCGGGCACTTGCCGCGAACGGTCAGGAACCGAACCCGCTGCACAATAATTGTTCCGGCAAGCATAGTGGCATGCTGACCCTTGCGACCCATTTGAAGTTTTCGACCCAAGGCTATGAACGCCCTGACCATCCCGTCCAGCAGCGCATTCGCCAGACAATCGAAGAGATGACAGGAGAAGCCGCCGCGCCCCGGATGTGCGCCATCGACGGCTGCTCCGTGCCCACCTGGGCCATGCCGTTGCGCGGGCTGGCGCAGGCGTTCGCCCGGCTTGCCTCCCTTTCCGGGCTTTCCACTGAACGGGCGGTGGCGTGCAAACGGCTTATCCATGCCTGTACCAGCGAGCCGCATATGGTGGAGGGAACAGGGCGTTTCAGCACCGGCGTCATGCGCGCGCTGGGTGCGGCGGCGTTCGTGAAAGGCGGTGCGCAAGGCATGTATTGCGCCGCCTTTCCTGAACACGGTATCGGCATGGCGCTGAAGATCGACGATGGCGCGGGCCGCGGGGCCCAGGCCGCCGCGGCGCATGTGATCGCGGCGGTTTTCGCCGGCAAAACAGGCGGTGCGGGAGATTTCTTCGATCCGCGGCTCACCAACCGGCGCGATTTGCGGGTGGGGGAGGTGCTCCCGTCAGATGAATTAACCGATGCGCTTGCCGGGTTAGGGCGCGCTTAAAGCGACACGTTCCCGAACACGGCGATATTGCGATAGGATTCAGAACTCGTCTTGGCGAGATCGGGGCCGAGCAGCTTGTCACGGTCCATGGCGCGGATGCCGCCCTCGGTCGTTTGCGATATCATGTTGTTGGTCACATAGGCATAGCCCGCGCCCGTCGAGATTGAGATGCCGATGCCTATACGCGCGTCACGTATCAGATTGCCCGTTACGTTCACGTTACGCAGATATTTGCCCCAGCCGATCAGGATGCCGCCGCCGGGCGCGCCTTCGATAAGATTGCCGGTGACAACGGCATCCGCCTCCACGGCGATTCCAAAGCCGCGCTCTCCCTCGCGCAAAAACAGGTTGCGCACCAGATTGCCCTGCGCGACGGCCATGCGACCGCCCTCGTTATAATTGGTGATGGAGATGCCGCTGGCCGCCTTGTCGATCAGATTATTGGCGATCATCGCGCCCTGGAAGCCGAACTCGGCATAGATCGCGACCTCGCCGAGACGGGCGCAGCTATTGCCGAGGATCTGAATGTTGGACGCGGCGTTTCCGCGTATCGCGGTAAAAGCGCAATCGGTGATGCGGTTGCCGGTAACTTGTACGCTATCGGCTCTGAACACATTGATACCATTGCCATATTGTCCCGACCCGCCACGCGTCGCGCGAATGTCCTGTATGCGATTATGGGCGACGATGGAGCCATCTTCCCCCGCAGTGGAGCGCCAGATCTGGATACCGTTATTACCGCAATCGTGGACATGGTTGTGGCTGATATCGAGGCCGTTTGAATCGTTGCAGAACAGCCCCGTGTCGGCGGCCTGTGTGATCTCATTGTCGCGGATTGCGCCAAAACATTGGTTCAGAGAAATGCCGTTTTTGCCGCTGCCGGTGATCTTGCACCCCGATAGGGTCAGCCCCTCGACCTTGTCGGCGGAAAGCAGCGTACTGGCGCTGCCGCCGCCATCGAGAACAAGGCCGGTGAGGTGGATATTGCGGACGGAGCGGGCGCTCAGCATGGCCTCATTGCCGGAAAATTTCAGCACGCTTTGACCCGGTACGCCGGCGAGGATCGAGTTGGTTCGAAGGATGAGCTTGCCGGTCGTGTAAACACCCGCCGGGATATGCAGGATCGCGCCGGCTCTGGCGGCCGCGTCGATGGCTTGGAAATCGATGGTCTTCTTATTCATATCCCATATGAATTCGTCCATCGTGGTGCTGTATTGATTATATGGGAACTGGACCGGAATATCGTCGTCCTCTGAAACAAACTTCCCGATGCCGGTTTCGAAATCCACATGCGAATGCACGTTGGGAGCTGTGAATGCGGCAGCCGCCGAGTCTACCGACTTGATCGTAAGCAGTGCCGTGGTGGCCTCAAAATCATTCATGTTGAAGCTCATGTTCAGGGAGGTCAACTCCGCATCGGCCCACTTCACCATCCCTGTTCCCGTTAAGCCGCTGGGTTGCAGAACTAAATTTCCGTGGAGTGCGGCTTGCCCATCGATCACATCAAAGG
>JADFHH010000037.1 GCA_022567275.1 Pseudomonadota bacterium
ACCCGGACGAGCCGATCATTATCTGGCGTGACGCGGCGCCACGCGGGCCCAGGCGGCCGGGACGAGGCAACCGCAATCGCCCCCGGCCATACCCGCTGGTCATTGCCGACCCGCCCGGTCAAACCAGTCTGGAATTCGACGTCGTACTGGAGCGCCTCCTGCCTGGCGAGACACCATCGTGGGAGGAGACCCAGGCCGAGACGATCACTGTCGACGTGAAGCTGGACGGTACCCTCGCCGACACCCTCAAGCCGTCTGAGAACGACCAGTTGCAGGCCGCAATGCAGGATGTGTTCAAGAGGGTCGTGAAGTGGCCGAGCGGACGCTCACCCGTGCGGGTGTCGTTCGACCGCCGGCCGACCTACAACGTGGACACGACGGAAAACGTCGTGATCGGCACCGTCGTTGACATCCTGCATGCGGACACGCTCGCACGACGCCTGGAGTTGTGGTGGCCGCTGACCCAGACAGCGCTCGACGACATCGGTTTCGTCGTGGCCTACGAGGACGAGGCCCTGATCAAGGACGCCAACGACGAAGACGAGCAGTGGACAATGCTGGTCCGCGGCGACCCGGCGGTCGCGTTGCGGGCGGGCACCGGTACCACCTACTGGGACGGCGAGTTCACGGTGCCGCTGAACATCCGCGATATCGAAACGGTCGCACCGCGGAAGTACTGGTGGCGCGAGCAGGGTGGCGTATCTCGGTAATGCGGACGTCGCTCCACGGCTGAGCTCGCGGCGAGCTCAACCGTGCCACCCAGTCTCGTTAGCCCATCGTGAGCGGCAGGCCGAGGCTTCGACGCACCGCCGACAGCTGCCCCGCGTGGAAACCTTCGTGCCACGCGAGCGTGAACGCCGCGCCGCCGACGTTCGGGGCGAAGCCCTCCAGTGCTTCCGGCACGGGCGCCTGCAACTGCTGCTCGTCCAGCGACTCGAAGCCCGACAGCAACGACTGCCGCGCCCGTTCCAGGCCCGCCTTGATCTCAGTGAACAGGCGCGCGATGCGCCGCGCATTGGCGCCAAAATCATGCTCGCCATAGCGTGATGCCGAACGCACATCTATGCGCGCCTTGCCCGTCAGGGCGGACACCCGCACGGCGATATCGTCTCGATAGCCCATCAACAGCGTCCTGGTGACGGCCTCGATTTTGCCGGGCGTATCGCCTTTGGGTTTGCGTTCATTGACAATCTCCCAATCGAGCCGCTTCACGGCCTCATAGATGAGCTCGAAGGTTTCCTCCGCTGATCGCTCCAGCACCAATGGGCGGATATCGGGATAGGCCAGCACTTGCTTTTCGGAATTATCCACCCCTGGATAGCGTGTTGGATTTGCGTCTTTGGCGCGCAGGGAAGAGATTTTCTCGAACTTCGGGGGGTTACTGAAATCCGTTGAAATGTCATTGATTTTTGGCAGCGTCAGCAAGCCGGGCAAATGCCACAGGGGACCGGCTAGAAGCAGCAGGGCGATGAGCGCGCCCGCCACGGCGTGACCCCCGCCCAACAGGCCCTCGCGCCAGATGCGCACCAGCGCATGACCGGCCATCGCCAGGGCGGCAAGGCCGCCAAACGCACTTATCGCCAACAGATTGGTGGCGACGGGCGTCGCCAGCAAATCAAAGCGGTGCAACGCCACGGAGATGAGCATGACCTGGGCGGCAAATATCGCCAGGAGCCTGCTCCCGCGCGCCGGCTTCGATGATCGTTGCGGCAATATAGCGGTCATGTTTCTTCCTGATACGATGTAGGGTAACACTCTGCAATACGCACGCTTGGTTGCAACGCCGGAAGAAAAAACCCACAGATCAAATCTCAAGACGAGAGAACCCATGCCCCCACTGACCAATGCGCAGACGCGCGATATCGAAACCCTCATCCACCCCTATACCAACCTCGACGCCCACAGAAGCGACGGCCCGGTCATTCTTGAGAGCGGCAAGGGCATCCATGTCCGCGATAGCAACGGCAAACAATATATCGAAGGAATGGCCGGGTTGTGGTGCACCTCACTGGGCTATGGCAATGAAGAGCTGATCGAAGCGGCGCGCGAGCAGCTTTCGCGCCTGTCATTCACCCATCTATTTGGCGGCAAATCCCACGATACGGCAATCGCGCTTGCCGAGAAGCTGAAAGAAATGTCCCCCGCGCCGGCATCGAAAATCCTGTTCACCAGTTCAGGTTCCGAAGCCAACGACACCCAGATCAAACTGGCCTGGTATTACAATAATGCGCGCGGCCTGCCGCGGAAGAAGAAGATCATCTCGCGCCAGCGCGCCTATCACGGCGTCACCATCGCCACCGCCTCTCTCACCGGATTACCGGCCAATCACACGGATTTCGATTTGCCCATCGACGGTATCCTGCATACCGCCTGCCCGCATTTTTACCGCTACGCACAGCCCGATGAGAGCGAGGAGGAATTTTCCACCCGCCTGGCCAATGAGCTGGATGAACTGATCCAGAAGGAAGACCCCGGCACGATCGCCGCCTTCATCGCCGAACCGGTGATGGGCGCCGGCGGCGTCATTGTGCCGCCGCAGGGCTATTTTGCCAAAGTTCAGGGGGTGCTGGACACATATGATATTCGTTTCATCGTCGATGAAGTGATCTGCGGCTTCGGGCGCACGGGCAACATGTTCGGCTCGCAGACCTATGATCTCAAACCCGATACGATTTCTCTCGCCAAGGCCGTCACCTCGGCCTACGCCCCGCTCGGCGCGCTGACCGTTTCAGAAGACGTCTATCAGGCGATGCTCGATGAAAGCCGGAAAATCGGCACCTTCGGGCACGGCTACACCTATACCGGACATCCGCTTTCGGCCGCGATTGCGCTCAAGACGCTGGAGATTTACGAGCGCGACGATATCGTCGCCCATGTCCGCTCGGTTGCGCCCATATTCCAGTCACGACTTGAAGCGCTTTCAGAACACCCGCTGGTGGGGAATGCGCGCGGTGTCGGTCTCATTGGCGCGGTGGAACTGGTCGCCGACAAGGCGACGAAAAAACAATTCGATATCAAGCAGGGCGCGGCCGCTTACGCCGCGCGCATGTGCGAGGAAGAAGGGCTGATTTCGCGGGCGATCTTTGGCGACGCGCTGGCTTTGTGCCCGCCGCTGATTATCACAATAGATCAGATCAACGAGATGTTCGATATGTTCGGGCGCGCTCTGGACCGCACGCACGATCACTTGAAGACGGAGTTAAGCAAAAGTTAGAACGTTTGAGTTGAATCTCAAGACATGGCTTTGAAGGGGGATCGAAGGTCCATGTCTGTTTTCAGTATCGCGTATCGCGGGACAACTGCCGCGGCCCTGATTGCGGGCGCGGCACTGCTTTGCGGTTTTACCTTCCGGCCCGGCGGCCCGCCCGAGCTTCACTATCGGGAATATAACGCCCAGCCGCCGCGCGGCAACACGGTGAGCGTGTGCCATGCCCATGGCTGCCAGCTCCAGGAGAGTTTCACCTTCACCCGCGCCGATATCAGCGATTTGTCGGTGCTGATGGAGTATGTGCGCGGCGCCGACACGCCGGCGCAGGAACGCCGCGCCATCGCCTATGCAATTGGCTGGATGGAGCGCCGCGCCGGGCCGGCCACGGGCACGGCGAACGACCGGGCGGGCTTGAGCTTCATGAATACTCCGGGCCAGCTCGATTGCGTCGACGAAGCGACCAACACGACCAGCTATCTGCTGGTGCTGGCGGGTAACGGCCTGCTCCGGCATCACACCGTCATCCGCCCCTTCTCCAAGGCCAGCTTTTTCAAATGGCCGCACTTTTCCGCGATGATAAAGGAACGCCGGAGCGGGCGTGTTTACGCCGTGGACTCGTTCTTTGGACCGAACGGCGCCAACCCGGCGATTCAACTGGCGTCAAAGTGGTACATCAATGACGAGCAAACCGCCCCGGCGCCAGTGCCCGAACAGCCGCCAATGGCGGAATACAGAAACGATAATATCGGCCGGCTGGTTGAGCAAATCCTGCGCGATAACCCGGACAGGCCCTAAACGTGCTGTCCGCCATTGATGTGCAGCTCCGCGCCGTTCACATAGCTCGACTGGTCGGAGCACAGGAAATAGATCGCCTTGGCCACTTCCTCCGGCTCGCCCAGCCGGCCCATGGGAATTTGTTCCTCGACGATTTTTTCGGTCCCCGGCGACAGGATTTCTGTATTGATCTCGCCAGGAGAGATGGCGTTGACGCGGATGCCATGCGGGCCGAAATCGGCCGCCATTTCGCGCGTCAGCGACGCCAGCGCCGCCTTGGACGTCGCATAAGCCGTGCCCGCGAACGGGTGCACCCTGCTGCCCGCGATCGAGGACACATTGACCACCGCGCCGCAGGCCAGCTTGAGTTGCTCGATCAGACCGCGCGCCAGCATGATGGGGGCGAAGAAATTGACCTGAAAAACCGTGTGCCAATCGGCAAGGGGCATGTCGATGGCGCCAAGCCGGCTGTCATTTTCGCCCTTGGGCGAGATGGCCGCGTTATTGACCAGCGCATTGAGACGCTCGCCCTGATCAGTCAGGCGCTGCTTCATCTCGGCAATGGCCTTGCGCGTATTGTCCGGGTCCGACAGATCCACCTGAATGTGATCTTCGGGTCCCGCCTCCCACGGGCAATCTTCCGGGAAGGGCTGGCGCGAGCAGGTGATGACCCGCCATCCGGCGCTGGAGAACCGCTTGACCGTGGCGTGGCCGATGCCGCGGCTGGCGCCGGTCAGAATCAGGGTCTTGCGCTCTTCATTGGCGATGTTCGTCATCACATGTCCGATCTGTTCAAGCCCCCGGCCTCAGTGGCATTATATATCACGGATAAAGCCTGGTTCTGGACCATGGTTCTGTTTCCGAAGCGCGGCGAAAAACAACCCTGTCGTGCAGCCGGAACGGCCTGTCGTGCCAAAACTCGATTTCCTCCGGTGTGAGGCAAAAGCCCGACCAGTGCGGCGGGCGCGGCACTTCGCCGAGGCCGAATTTGGCGGTGAATTTCGCCACCGCCTTTTCCAGTGCAAACCGGCTCTCCAATGGGCGTGACTGGTGCGAGGCCCAGGCGCCGATCCGGGCGCCGCGCGGACGGCTGGAGAAATAGGCGTCTGCCGCGCTCTCGCTCACCGGCGTAACCATGCCGCGCAGGCGAACTTGCCGGCGCAGGCTTTTCCAATGGATACACAGCGCCGCCTTTGGCGATGCCGTCAATTCCTTCCCCTTCGCGCTTTCAAGGTTGGTATAAAAAACAAAGCTCCCCTGCTCCACGCCCTTCAACAGGACCATGCGGACATTTGGCATGCCTGACGTGTCCACCGTGGCAAGCGCCATGGCGTTGGGATCATTCGGCTCATGGGCTTCAGCATCCGTCATCCACGCCTGGAACAAGACTACCGGGTCCCCGGCAGCGCTGAAATCCTCTGCCTGGGGCGCGGTGTAAAACTGGCTTTCCATTTCCTTGGTCATGAGACGTGGCGTCAGGTTATGTGGCCGCAATTTCAGCGCCCGGTACACATGTTTACACTTTACTCACCCTGATAGCGTAACAATGGGGTGTTTGATAGTGCTGGTGCATTATCGCTTGTCTTCGCGTAAACGGGAACGAATTGTGATGCGTATGTTCCATTTTTCCAGGGCCGTGCCCTTGGCCACGCTGTTATGTGCCGTTGCGGTCAATTTCCATCAAACTCCTCTCGCGGTTGCCAAGCCTGTGAATGGCGCACCGGGTCTGACCGCGGTTGCCACGCCACCGGCTCCGGAGAAAAATCCAATCCGCAGGCTTGCGGAGTTGCGCTCGAAACTGGATTCCAGGGACCATGCGGTCGCCATGCGGGCATTGCATCTCGCTTTGTCACGGGTGCCGGACGGAGGAACCTTTATCTGGCAAAAGAAAGGGCACGCCCTGAAAGGGGTGATCAAGCCCACCAATGCGTTTCGCGATGCTCAGGGGCGCGTGTGCCGTCACGTGATCTATGCGCTGGCCCTGGGCCGCTACACCAGACAGATTGAGGGCATCGCCTGCCGCAGCGAAGACGGAAGCTGGCAGCTTTAACGCAAACGCGGCCCAGTGATCGTGTGACGGCGTCGCCATATTTACGGAAATAACAAGACACAAATTGTGTTTGGGCAAGTGTGGACGCACGCCCTACATCCTAGACCCTCGAACGCGTTTATGTACGATGCGGGGCCAGGGTCACGGGGGCGTTTTGTGAGTGAACAAGGTAAATTGATGGCGGGAAAACGCGGTCTCGTCATGGGGGTCGCGAACTCCCGCTCGATCGCCTGGGGCATCTGCCGGGCGTGCCACGCGCAGGGCGCCGAGATCGCCCTCACCTACCAGGGCGATATGCTCAAGAAGCGTGTCGTTCCGCTGGCGCAAGAGATTGGCTCGACGCTCATTCTGCCCTGCGATGTCACCGATGTGGCCAGCCTCGACGCCGTGTTCGAGAAAATCGGCCAAGCGTGGGGCGGACTGGATTTCGTCGTCCATGCCGTCGCTTTTTCCGACAAGGATCAGCTCGACGGGCGCTATGTGGACACCACCGCGGACAATTTCGACATGACATTGTCGATCTCGTGTTATTCCTTCACCGCCGTCGCCCAGCGCGCGGAGAAGCTCATGACCGAGGGCGGCGCGCTGCTGACCCTCACCTATTACGGCGCGGAAAAGGTCATGCCCCATTACAATGTCATGGGCGTCGCCAAGGCGGCGCTCGAGGCAAGCGTGCGCTATCTGGCGGTGGATCTGGGCCGCAACGGCATCCGGGTGAACGCCATCTCGGCCGGCCCCATCAAGACGCTCGCGTCGTCCGCCATAGCCGACTTCCGCTATATCCTGAAATGGAACGAGTATAACTCGCCGCTCAGGCGCACGGTTTCAAGCGACGAAGTGGGCGCCGCCGCCATGTATCTGCTTAGCGACCTCTCGCGCGGCGTCACCGGAGAAGTGCATCATGTGGATGCGGGCTATCATGTGGTCGGCATGAAGAACGAAGACGCGCCGGATATTTCTGTGGTTTAGGCGACGGACCCCATGCCGTTTGACGCCCCTCACCTGCTCAATTAGATAAGGGCTGGCATGTCTCACAACACATTCGGTCATCTGTTGCGCCTGACCACCTGGGGCGAAAGTCATGGGGACGCGATTGGCTGCGTGGTCGATGGCTGTCCGCCGGGGATCGAGATCACCGAAGCGGAAATCCAGACATTTCTCGACAAGCGCCGTCCGGGACAATCGCGCTATACCACCCAGCGCCAGGAACCGGACCGGGTCAAAATCCTGTCTGGAGTGTTCGAGGACGAGGCCGGCAAACAAATCACCACCGGCACGCCCATCTCGATGGTGATCGAGAATGTGGACCAGCGCTCAAAAGACTATTCCGTCAACAAGGACAAATTCCGCCCGGGCCACGCCGATTTCACCTATACGCAAAAATACGGCATCCGCGATTATCGCGGCGGCGGGCGCTCCTCGGCGCGCGAAACCGCCATGCGGGTGGCCGCGGGGGCGATCGCACGAAAAATCGTGCCGGGGCTGAATGTGCGCGCCGCGCTGGTGCAATTGGGGCCGCATGAAATCAACCGCGACAATTGGGACTGGGATCAGGTGGAGCAAAACCCGTTTTTTTCGCCTGACCGCGAGTGCGTGCAGAGCTGGGCGGCCTATCTCGACGGCATCCGCAAAAAGGGGTCGTCCTGCGGCGCCGTCATAGAAGTCGTGGCGACAGGCGTGCCGGCGGGTCTTGGCGCGCCCATCTACGGCAAGCTCGATCAGGACATCGCTGGCGCGCTGATGAGCATCAATGCGGTCAAGGGCGTCGAGATCGGCGCCGGGATGGCGGCGGCGGCGCTGAGCGGCGAGGAAAACGCCGACGAGATTCGTATGGGGGACGACGGAAAACCCGAATTTCTGTCGAACAATGCCGGCGGCATCCTCGGCGGCATCTCCTCGGGCCAGCCGGTGGTGGCGCGTTTCGCCGTAAAGCCCACCTCCTCCATCCTGACGCCGCGCAAAACCATCGACGCGCATGGCAATGAAACGGAAATATCCACAAAAGGCCGTCACGACCCCTGCGTCGGCATCCGCGCGGTGCCCATTGGCGAAGCGATGGTCGCGCTGGTGATCGCCGATCATTATCTGCGCCACCGGGCGCAGACGGGGAAGGGCTGAGTTTCACGGACCTCTCCCATGCCCAGCTATGAACGCATCGTCATTCTGACCGGCGCCGGGCTTTCCGCGGAGTCGGGCCTGAGCACGTTTCGCGACAAGGACGGCATCTGGGCAAAGCACAAAATCGAGGATGTGGCGACGCCGGAGGCGTTCACCCGAGATCCGGAACGGGTGCTGGAGTTTTACAACACAAGGCGAAAAGGGGCGGCGGGCGTCAAACCCAACGCCGCGCACGAGGCGCTCGCGCGGCTGGAGAAGGAGCATCCCGGCGCGGTGCTCACAGTGACGCAAAACATCGATCCGCTGCACGAAATGGCCGGCACGCGCTGGCTCATTCATATGCATGGCGAAATCCTAAAATCGCTGTGCGCCCATTGCGGGGCGAGAGAGCCGTGGAAAAACGATCTCACCACCGGTCTCCTCTGCAAGTCCTGCGGCAAGCCCGGCGGCATGCGCCCCGATGTGGTCTGGTTCGGCGAGATGCCGTACGCCATGGAGGAGATTTATGCGGCGCTTGGCGCCTGCGATCTCTTCATCTCTATCGGCACCAGTGGCACGGTCTACCCGGCCGCCGGTTTCGTGATGGAGGTGCGCAGCGCCGGCGCGCATACGGTGGAGCTCAATCTGGAGCCCTCGGAGGGCGCCTCCATGTTCGCGCAAGTCATCCATGGTCCGGCGACAAAAGTTGTTCCCGCTTTCGTGGATGAGCTGCTAGGAAAATGAAACTAATCATCTGATTTTGCCCCGATCAGAAACTCAATATTGCCGTCCCCGCCCGTGATCGGCGATTCGATGACCCCTGCGATCTCCCAGCCCGGCTGACCGCCAAGCCAGTCGCGCACGCGCTCCACCGCGCGCTTCCGCACGCCCGCGTCACGCACCACGCCGCCCTTGCCCGCGGCCCGCGGCCCCGCCTCGAATTGCGGCTTTATCAGCGCCACCAGCCAGCAGCCCGGCGCGGCGAGCGTGAGCGCGGCGGGCAGCGCCCTGGTGAGAGAGATGAAGCTGACATCGGCGGTGATCGCGCTCACCGGTTGCGGGACAAGCTCGGCTGTGAGGGTACGCGCGTCGGTGCTCTCCAGCGCCCGCACCCGCGGATTGCTTTTGAGGGTTGCGTGAAGCTGCCCTTTCCCGACATCGACCGCGGTCACAATCGCCGCGCCGCGCTCAAGCAGCACTTGGGTGAACCCGCCGGTGGAGGCGCCCACATCCAGGGCGTGGCGCCCCTGGGGATCGAAAGCAAAACCGTCCAGCGCCGCAACCAGCTTTT
>JADFHH010000423.1 GCA_022567275.1 Pseudomonadota bacterium
AGTCCTTATCGATGCTGGCCTTCAAGATCATGAACGACCCCTTTGTCGGCTCGCTCACCTTCGCCCGGATTTACTCCGGCAAACTGAAAACGGGTGATAAGTTGTACAATTCGGTGAAGCAAAGCAAAGAACGCGTCGGGCGTATGCTACTCATGCATTCCAATAATCGTGAAGATATCAAGGAGGCCTACGCCGGCGACATCGTGGCCCTTGCCGGTCTTAAAAATGTCACGACCGGCGACACGCTGTGCGATCCGGGCGCCCGCATTATTCTTGAGCGCATGGAATTCCCCGAGCCGGTGATCGAGGTCGCCGTGGAGCCCAAGACCAAGGGCGATCAGGAGAAGCTGGCGATAGCGCTTCACCGGCTGGCGCAGGAAGATCCCTCCTTCCGCGTGTCAAGCGATCAGGAATCCGGTCAGACTCTTATCGGCGGTATGGGCGAGCTTCATCTCGACATTCTGGTTGACCGCATGAAGCGCGAATTCAAGGTCGAGGCGAATGTTGGCGCTCCCCAGGTCGCCTATCGTGAAACCATTACCAAACCGGCGATAATCGATTACACACACAAGAAGCAGACCGGGGGTTCGGGCCAGTTTGCCCGCATCAAGCTGGAGCTTGAGCCGGCTGCGGCAGGCAGCGGCTTTGAATTCGTCAGCAAAATTGTCGGCGGCAATGTGCCGCGTGAATATATTCCAGGCGTCGAGAAGGGCATCAAGAGCGTGCTGGACAATGGTGTGCTTGCGGGCTTCCCGATGCTCGACATCAAGGTCTCTCTGGTCGATGGCGCCTATCACGAGGTGGATTCCAGCGTCATGGCCTTTGAGATTGCATCGCGTGCGGCCTTCCGCGAGGCGGCGCTCAAGGCGAGGCCGAAATTGCTGGAGCCGATGATGAAGGTCGAAGTGGTGACGCCGAAGGATTATGTCGGTGGCATTATCGGTGATCTCACGAGCCGGCGCGGGCAGGTGCAGGGTCAGGACATGCGCGGCAATGCAACGGTCATCAACGCCAAGGTACCGCTTGCCAATATGTTCGGTTATGTGAACACATTGCGGTCCATGAGCCAGGGCCGTGCCCAGTACACCATGCAGTTTGCTGATTACGCCCAGGTGCCTCAGGGGGTGGCTGAAGAGGTCCAGGCCAAATTCGCTTAAGCAGAACAAACAGACGAATAAAAACGGAGTTACGACCATGGCCAAAGAGAAATTTCAGCGCACCAAGCCGCATTGCAATGTTGGCACGATCGGCCATGTCGATCATGGCAAGACGACGCTGACGGCGGCGATAACGAAGATTTTGGCGGAAAAGAGCGGCGGCGACGTGGTTTCGTTCGACGAGATCGACAAGGCGCCCGAGGAGCGCGAGCGCGGGATTACCATCTCCACCGCGCATGTGGAGTATGAGACGGACGCGCGTCACTACGCGCATGTTGATTGCCCGGGGCACGCGGATTATGTGAAGAACATGATCACCGGCGCGGCGCAGATGGATGGCGCCATTCTGGTGGTGTCGGCGGCCGATGGTCCGATGCCGCAGACGCGCGAGCATATATTGCTGGCGCGCCAGGTCGGGGTTCCGGCGCTGGTGGTTTACATGAACAAGGTCGACCAGGTTGACGACGAGGAGTTGATCGAGCTGGTGGAGCTTGAGCTTCGCGATCTGCTGAGTTCCTATGATTTCCCCGGCGACGACATTCCGATCGTGAAGGGTTCGGCGCTGGCGGCGCTCGAGGGGCGGGACGACGAGATTGGCAGGAATTCGGTTCTGGAGCTGATGCAGGCGGTCGACGACTATATTCCGCAGCCCTCGCGGGCCAAGGACAAGCCGTTCCAGATGCCGATCGAGGATGTGTTTTCGATCTCCGGGCGCGGCACGGTGGTGACAGGCCGCATTGAGCGCGGCATTGTCAATGTCGGCGACGAGATCGAGATTGTCGGCATCAGGGAGACGAAGAAGACGGTGTGCACGGGGGTTGAGATGTTCCGCAAACTGCTCGACCAGGGCGAGGCGGGCGACAATGTGGGCATTCTTCTGCGCGGCACCAAGCGCGATGAGGTGGAGCGCGGCCAGGTTCTGTGCAAGCCCGGCTCATTGACGCCGCACACCAAATTCAAGGCCGAAGCCTATATTCTGACCAAGGACGAGGGTGGCCGCCATACGCCGTTTTTCACCAATTACCGTCCGCAATTTTACTTCCGCACGACCGATGTGACGGGTGTGGTGACCCTGCCCGAGGGCACCGAGATGGTGATGCCGGGCGACAATGTGACGGTTGAGGTCGAGCTGATCGTGCCGATCGCGATGGAGGCGCAACTGCGCTTCGCCATCCGCGAAGGCGGCCGCACGGTGGGCGCCGGCGTGGTCGCGGAAATAGTTGAGTAGGGG
>JADFHH010000424.1 GCA_022567275.1 Pseudomonadota bacterium
GGTCGTCGCGCGCTACCGGAGCAACGACAACCCTATATGCCATGGCGCTCTTTTAGATCAGCAAGGACCTCCTCGGCCGGGATGCCTTCGCCGGCATCGAGCTGAAGCTCGGCTTCGGAGAGTTCTTCATTGAGCTTGCGGTGCTGCCTGGCAGCCGCAAGCATCGACTGGCCAATGCTATCCTGCGCTCTTTCCGGCAACGCGCGGATCGCGCTAATGGCTTGTTCTAATGTTCTGGTCGTCGTGCTCATGATGGCGTCAGTCTACCATATTCGTGGCAGTTTGCACGTCCGCCTTCGGATGCATACTTGAAATGAAAGGGAAGAACGACTGCTCTTGGGTGTTCAACGGACGTTTTAGCGGTTTGGCGCTGTTAGCTGGGCTTGGCCCTAATGTGACCTAATCGTTTGTAATTTGGCTTCGAACTGATTCCTGGTACGGCTTCAGCGATTTCTCCTCGCGATCCAGTATCACGTTGACACATAACTTCACGCGGTCTGTGCGATTAAAAGAAGTGCAATCCTGGGCACCAATGTTTTCAATGAGATAGCGGATTGTTTCGGCCGCGACGTTGTCCTTGCCGCGTAATTCCTGTGTAATCTGTGAGCCTGTGCGCCGCGCGGGTCCGCGCAAGCGGAGCCGGTCGAGTTTGAGGATGCGCTTCATGCCGGCGCAGGGGATGGAGTTTAGCGGCTTGGGTGTTCAGCTATTCGCTGAATCCGTATTTGCGCATCAGCTCTTCGCGGGTGAAATATTGCGGCGGTTTGCCCCGTCCGCCGCGACCGGCATTGAGCCGATACCGGTTTGCCCCGGCATGTTCGTAAAACGGGCGGTCCTGCATGCCCATTTTCAGCAAATGGGCGAGATAATCATCAAGGGTGTGGAACACGCGTCCCTGGGCATGGGGCAAGCCTTCCTGTCCTTTTTGTGCGCTATCCAGGCCCATTTGGCTGGCCACCTGTTGCCGGGTACTCATTTCCTGTTTGTATCCCGACGCCCCCAAAATCAGGGTGACAGCCAGAACACAGTGAATAGGTAAGTGTTTCATTCCGTATTGCAATTTCTAAATGGCGCCGTCTGGATGTCGGCATGTCTTTAATACCCAAGGCGTTCTGGCCACGCTTTGGGTGTTAAATCCCAAAACCGGTGTTGCCATGAATAGATACAAGCATATGAGCTTCGAGGAAAGAGAGGCGATATCGCGTCCGATTGGTCGTGACGGCATGTCTGTAAGGCCAGAGCAACTTCTGCCGCGCCGCGGGGGCTCGTTGCCAAGAGGGTTGTGAAAGCTGAAAGAGCGTATCCTGGCCTTCCCGAAGGCCGGGAAATACGATCGATTATCCCTGTGACAGGAAAAATCGCTCTTGGCGCATTTTTCGTGAACGCGCGCCCCTCTGAAAAACTATATCTATTTGTTTTTGCAATGTTTATTGCCATGAAAATCACTCTATTTTCATAACAAGCGCGCTACAATTCGATGTTCCCGATTATTCCAAATTTAAACGTTTCGGCGGACAATCCGGCTCCTGCCCCTTTGATGTCGGGCATGGATGACTATGTATAAGAATCATGGCCGTTCGGCTTGTGAACTGGCGCGGTACGAGGCGTTCTTGTTTGGCTGGGGGCAGGAGTGCGCATATGGGTCCTGGGGGGGATAAATGATGGAGGTGCCGGCGCGGTGAATTGTCCAGTCCAGCCTGATATTGCGCTCCCATGTTCAGAACATCTGGTGAAAGATGTCGCCGCTGTGCCTGATTCGGAAATCATGCTCACAAGCGGATCCGATACGGTCCCGGAAAACATTTCGACACCATTCTCGGTGGCGGTCGGCGCATCGGTTACGGGCTATATTAACAATTCTGCCGATGAGGACTGGTTTTCGGTTACGCTGGAAGCTGGCCAAAGCTATCAGTTCACGCTGAACGGCAGCGGCGCTTCCCCGCTCAGTGATCCTCTGATCCGCCTTTATAACGCCAGCGGCAACCAAATTGCCTCGAATGATGATGGCGGTCCCGGCCTCAACTCATTGCTAAACTTTACGGCCACCACATCTGGAACCTATTATATTGCCGCCGATGCCTGGTCTTCCGAAACCGGCCGATATACGCTTTCGGTGAATGCGGTAGCCCCGCCCACCCCGTCCTCCCCGCTGGATTCGATCGACTGGGGCACTGCGGTGACCCCGGCCAGCAACGTGATCAATGTCTATTTCGCCGCAAATGGACAAACATTTGACGGCGTGACGTCGCAAGGCTGGTCTAGAGCGGGATGATTTTAGCCTGAATCGAAAGTGGATTCCCTAATTGTCGAAGATGTGATTCCCTATACATACCGGGGAAGGAGGCCGGCATGTATGGGAAGAGCTTATTCAATGGATT
>JADFHH010000425.1 GCA_022567275.1 Pseudomonadota bacterium
CGCACCTTCTCCAATTCTTCCGGCGTCGTGTAGCATTTGTAGGCTTTGCCCTGCGAGAGAAGCCGTTGCACGATTTGCACGTGCCGGTTTGCGCGTTGCTGCTGATAGACCGGCTCGCCGTCCCATTCGAGCCCCAGCCAGGCGAGACCGTCGAGAATGGCGTCGAGCGCCCCCGGCGTTGCGCGCGTTCTGTCGGTATCTTCGATACGCAACAGCATTCGCCCGCCATTGGCCCTGGCATAGAGCCAGTTGAACAGCGCCGTACGCGCCCCGCCGATATGCAAAAATCCGCTGGGCGAGGGGGCAAACCGGGTCACCACTGCATTGCTCACGGGTTGCCTCCCGGCATCGCCATTCTGCGGGTATCGACAAAATGTTCGGGCATCTTCGCGCGCTCATGTAACATAAGCGCCGGGTCTACGTTAAGGGCTTGCTGTTTGCAGGCGGGGAAACGGGGTTATGTCGGAGTGGCCTGAGTACACGCATGATGGCGGCTCGCCACTGTGGCGGGCGGTAAAAAGCCTCGCGCATATTATCGAGAATGAGAGTGACCGCTGGTTCCTGTGGGTTCCGGTGTGCTTCGGCGCTGGCATCGGCCTCTATTTCGCGCTGTGGCAAGAGCCCGCAGGGTATCTCATTGCCGCAGGCCTGGTCATCGCGTTAAGCTTATGCGCCGCCACGCGGAGCCTTCCGCTGGCCTGGATATTCTCCATTGCCTGTCTCTGCGCGGTGCTGGGCTTTGGCGACGCCAAACTCAGGACGGCATCGCTTGCCCAGCCAGGCGCGGTGAAATCACGCGCCGTAATGGTGCTTCATGGCTGGATTGAGAAAACCGAAATCCGCCTTGGCAAAGGGCAGCGCATCACCTTGCGGGTGTTCGCCTCTCCAGACGCGCTTACAACGCCATTGCCGCGACGCGTCCGCTATACCAGCCGGTTCAAAGAGACCAGCGTCACCGGAGCCGCCATCGAGGCGCGTGTCCTGTTGCGCCCGCTGCCCGAACCGGTCATGCCGGGCGGGTTCGATTTCGCCCGCAAAGCCTATTTTGCGGGTCTTGGCGCCGTTGGTTTCGCGATTGCACCGGCCAAACCGCTCAAAACCGCCCCAACGCCGCCCTTTACGATTCGCCTGCGGGCGCAAATCGATGGCCTTCGCAACGCTATCGAGCGCCGCATCTTGAAGACAATTTCCGGGCAACCCGGCGCGGTCATTGTGGCGCTGATTACCGGGCAACGCGGCCGCATTTCCGAGCAAACCCTGCAAGCGTTGAGGCATTCAGGCCTGGCGCATATGCTGGCGATTTCCGGGCTGCATATGGCGCTGATGGCCGGCTCGCTCTACTGGATTTTGCGTGCGGGCGCCGCCGCCTTTCCGGCTCTGGCGTTGCGAATCCCCATCAAAAAATGGGCCGCCATACTGGCATTGCTGGGGGGCGCTTTCTATCTCGCCATCTCGGGTGCATCGATCGCCACCCAGCGCGCCTTCCTGATGATGGCAATCGTCTTCACCGCAATCCTGCTCGACCGGCCGGCGCTGACCTTGCGTAATGTCGCGCTCGCCGCCTGCGTTATCCTCGTCTTGTTCCCCGAGAGCCTGCTCAACGTGTCGTTCCAGATGTCATTCGCGGCGGTCACGGCGCTGGTGGCGGTCTATGAACACACGAGCACGCGCAAAGCCGGAGTGTTCGATCGCACGCCGTGGGGCCGCACGGTGCGAAAGGTGAGCTGGTATCTTGGTGGAATTGCCCTGACAACGCTGGTTGCCGGTATCGCCATCGCGCCGTTTGCCGCTTTTCACTTTCACAAGCTCGCGCAATACTCTCTGATAGGCAATCTTCTGGCGATGCCGGTATTCGGTCTTGCGGTGATGCCGGCTGCTCTTGGCGTCCTGATCGCCATGCCGTTTGGGCTTGAATCCGTGCCGCTGCACATTATGGCCTGGGGCGTCAGCCAGGTGATTGCAATCGCCAGCGAAGTGTCAAGCTGGCCCGGCGCGGTTGTCCGGGTCGCCAGCATGCCCGTCATATCGCTGCTGGCGCTGACCATGGGCGGGCTTTGGCTGTGCCTGTGGCGAACGCGCTGGCGATTGGCCGGTCTGGCGATCGCCTCGATTGGGCTTGTGATGGCGGGCGATCTGCCCAAACCCGATATGATCATCGGCCGCGAAGGCAAGCTGCTGGCCGTGCGCACGCACTCAGGGAAACTCAGCGTTACCGGAGGCAAGCGCTCAAGCTACTCCCTGGAACAATGGCTGCGTGCCGATGGCGACTCGCGCGATCCGTTGGCGGCGCTGGGAAGCGAGGCGTTCAAATGCGATGCGCTTGCCTGCATCGCGAATGTGAAGGGCAGGAGGTTAGCCTTTTGTCGCCA
>JADFHH010000426.1 GCA_022567275.1 Pseudomonadota bacterium
AGTAAATGGGGTGAATTTCGTCTCTTGCAATATCCGTTCAATCACGGCGAACCCATTGCCGCTCGGCCGGCCGGTATCAATTATGAGCAGATCCGGCCAGTCTTTGAGAACCATAGCCAGCACATCGGGCAATGTCCCGAAGGATGTTGAAAAGGGAGGGGCGGCGTTGCCCGCCTTGAGCCGGTAGGCTCGAGGTGATGATTCTCAACAAGGAGAGCAACGCCATGACCAGAACTAACACGAACTCCACCGCTATCGCCATGCCCGCCGTCTCGCCGCAAGACGCTTTTCAAGAGGTTCGGGCGAGTTTTGACCGCTTTTGTCTGATTTCCGGCATTGGGGCGCTGGAAGAGATGCTGGAGGAGGACGCAAACGCCTTGTGCGGCGCCCGGTACAACCGAAACCATGAGCGGCAAGCCCACCGCTGGGGGGCAACCGAAGGTCCGGTTGGCTTTCACGGCGGCAAGACGAAGGTTCGCCGTCCCCGGGTGCGCGGCAAGCAGGGCAAGGAGATTCCCCTGCCGAGCTGGCGCGCGGCGCAGGAAGAAGACTGGCTCGGCAAATGGGCGATGAACCTGATGCTCATCAATGTGTCGACGCGCAAATTCGCCCGCGCGGTGCGCCTGCCAGAGGGCGATCTGCCGGCGGAGCCGGGCGACGGCACGTCGAAATCGGCGGCCTCGCGGCGTTTCGTGGCGCTGTCGGCGGCCAGGATGCGGGAATGGATGCACGCGGAGCTGTCCGGGCTCGATCTGCTGGCGATTCAGATCGACGGTCTTCGCATCACGCAGGACCTGGTGCTTGTCGCGGCCGTCGGCATCGATGGCGAGGGGGAAAAACACCCCCTTGCGGTGATGGAAGGCGCCACCGAGAACACCGCCGTGGTGCAGGCGCTTCTCGACAATCTGATCGAACGCGGGCTTGATCCGCAAGTCTGCCGCCTGTTCATCGTCGACGGGGCCAAGGCGCTCAAAAAGGCCATCCGCAACACCTTTGGCCCACATACGCCGATCCAGCGTTGTCAGGTGCACAAGCCTGCCGGCGCGCAACATCCTCGACCGTCTGCCCAAGGGCCTGCATGCCCCGGTGCGCAAGGCGCTCCGGCAGGCCTGGGAATCGGGCGATGCGGACAAGGGAGAAAAGCTCCTGCGCAATCTGGCGCGGCGGCTGGAGAGCCAGGCGCCGGGCGTGGCGGGCAGCATTCTGGAAGGGATCGGCGAAATCCTGACGGTAAGCCGCCTTGGCCTGCCGGACGATCTGCGCCGCTCGCTGGCCTGCACCAACATCATCGAAAACATGATGGGCACCATCCGGCGGGTGAGCCGAAACGTCAAACGCTGGCGCAATGCCTCAATGGCGCTGCGCTGGACCGCGGCGGGCATGCTGGAGGCCAAAAAGGGGTTCCGCCGCATCAATGCCTGCAGGCAGTTGCCCGTGCTAAGAGCGGCGCTTCTCGCCCATCAGGCCAAACATGCGGGGAATACCGATCTTGATCGGCCCGCCAAGGCTGCATAACCTGCATCAACCGGCAGCGTCCGCCACGGTCTTTTCAACATCGAACGGGACATCACCTTTCGCGAATGCCTGCGACCTTGTGAGCAGGTAGGTTGTCCATGATGACGGTATCGCCGGGCTTTAATTCCGGCACCAGCACCTTCTCAACATAAGCGCGGAAGGCATCGCCATCCATCGGCCCCGGCAGCAGCATGGGGGCAGCGATACCGTCAATGCGCAATCCGGCTGTGAATGTGGTGGTGTTCCAGTGTCCGTGAGGGACGCCAGCACGGCACCGTTCGCCGCGTTTGGCCCGTCCCCGAATACGGGCCATGTTGGTCTTGGCGCCGGTTTCATCGATGAAGATCAGCTTTGCCGGATCGAGCTCGAGTTGTCCCTCGAACCAGGCTTCGCGGGCCGCCTTTACGTCTTCGCGGTCTTGTTCGGCGGCATGGGCGGTCTTTTTTTGAACGTGATGCCACGCCGGTCGAAAAACAGCCAGATCGTGGAGGGTACGGCAGAAATCGACTGCTCCTCCACAAGCCGTTCACCGATCCCGACAAGAGTGATGTCCGGTTCCTTCTTCACCAACTCCAGAATGAACGCCTCATGCGCGTCCAGCTTGCCACCGCCCTTCTGGCCCTGCTTGCTTGCCACGCGCTCGCCATGATCGCGCCAAACACGATGCCAACGTACCGCTGTCGCAACACCAATATCGAAGCGTTTTGCAGTTTTATGCGTCGATAGCCCACCATCGATCGCATAAAGTACCCGGTTTCGAAGATCACAACTGTATGCTCGTGACATGAAAACCTCCCTGCAAATCAGGTTCAGGAGGGAATCACCGCAAGACGGAA
>JADFHH010000427.1 GCA_022567275.1 Pseudomonadota bacterium
GACCGTTTCCGCCTTCGCCTGCGCCAGAACATCGGCCACGTCGGCAGCCCGCGCGCCCTTGTCGCGGGTAAGCAATTCGCGAATTGCGTCCTCGTCGATCCCGGCCGGGTCTGTTTCGAAACTTAGACCAGCCGCCTTTAGAAGCGCTGAACGGCTTGGACTGCCAGATCCGAGAATGAGCGGCGATGAAATTTCCACGAACATCGGCGCGCGCCTAGCCCTCCGTGGCGGCCGCTCTGGCGGGTTGATTGTGATATTGTTTCAAAATCGCCGCCGCGGTTTCCTCGACCGAGCGGCGCGTCACGTCGATCACCGGCCAGCCATTACGGCTGCACAGGCGGCGGGTAAAGGTGAGTTCGTCCTCGATCAGGCCACGATCCACATATTCACTCAATTCCCGGTCGGCGAGCGCCAGTGCGCGATTACGGCGCACCTGCGCTATCCGGTCGGCGCTGGCGATCAGCCCGACGACAAATACGCCGCTCGCTTTCTCCAGTTGCGGCGGCAGTGGCAGGCTCGGTATCAGCGGGACATTGGTGGTCTTGAAGCCCCGCTGGGCGAGATAGATGCTGGTCGGGGTTTTCGATGTTCGGGAGATGCCCACGATCACGATATGCGCATCATTGAGATCCTCGGGCAGACGCCCGTCATCATGCGCCATGGTGAAATTAAGCGCATCGATACGGCGGAAATATTCCGCATCCAGAACATGCTGTCCGCCAACCGTCGGCGTTGCCGGCGCCCCGAGATAGGATTCAAAAACCTTCATAATCGATGCCAGGACCGGGATACATGGCACGTTAAGCGATTTGCAATGATCCTCGAGAAGCGCGGCCAATCCGGGGTTCACGATGGTGTAAAGCACGATCCCGGGCGCGGTCTCGATCTCCTGCAAGACGCGGTTCATCTGACGTTTGTTGCGCACCAGCGAATGGACATGCTCGATGCTGCGGATTTGCGCATATTGCACGATTGCCGCCTTGACCATCGCACCCAGCGTCTCGCCGGTCGCATCGGAGATCAGATGCAGATGGAAAAACTTTGGTAAATCCTTGGACACTTACTGGAAACTCCGTTGAAAAGTTAACCCTTGCAAAGGCATAATCAATCCTGTGGCGGTCCTGTCCCGTCTTCTCCACCAATTGCTCCACAATAGAAACGCCGTGGATTGCGCCATGGCTGTTTTCCACCGCAAGATCAACTCGGCTTCAGTACAAATTTTATCCCAAAGCTATCAACAGTCGAGAGCCTGTCGCTCCCTTAGCATAGACCGGTACATAAATCCTTGTCCCCGGCGCTGGACTCATGCCAGCCTCTACCTTCGGCTTCCACTATGTGGACATTCCTTGTTCGCTGATATCCTGTTTGTGAAGAATGTGTGGAGAGGCTGGTATCTGAAAATAATATTAGATATCCACTGCATAGAAAAATAAGAAAAAACAAGATTCTAAAATCTTTAATAGTTTATTAACCATTCTTAAATGAGGAAAACCGCTATCCAATCGCCAACCGGCAAGCCAAAACTCATCCAGGCGCTACAGGGTAATATCTGTCAACCGCCACCAATCTGGCTGATGCGTCAGGCTGGACGCTATCTGCCGGAATATCGCAAAGTGCGTTCCGGAGCCGGCTCGTTTCTGGATCTTTGCTACAATCCGGAACTGGCCGCGCGCGTCACCCTGCAACCGGTAGAGCGTTTCGGCCTGGATGCGGCGATACTTTTCTCCGATATTCTGGTTGTACCGCACGCACTGGGACAAAAGCTCGACTTCGTTGACAATGAAGGCCCAGTTCTGGAACCGCTATGCGATGGTCAGGCGATCGAGAGATTGGCGCGGGACAATTTCTTGCAACATCTCGCGCCCGTGTTCGAGACCGTACGTTTGGTGCATGCGGGACTCGACCCCCGCATCGCGCTGGTCGGCTTTTGCGGCGCGCCCTGGACGGTCGCGACTTACATGGTAGGTGGCAGGGGTAGTCCCGATCAGGCGGCGGCACGCGGGTTCGCCTACCGGGACCCGCAAGCCTTTCAGACTCTGATCGATCTGCTGGTTGAAGTTTCGATTGAATATCTTTGCGCACAAGCACAAGCCGGGGCGCAGGTTTTGCAGATATTCGACAGTTGGGCGGGTAATTTGCCGGACGATGAATTTGACCGCTGGTGCGTCAAACCGATAAGGAAAATCGTCGCGGGCGTCCAGGACAAGATGCCAGGTGTTCCCATCATCGGCTTTCCCAGGGGCTGCGGACCGCAATATGCGTCTTTCGCCAGGACGACGGGCGTGAATGCGGTGAGCTGCGATACTTCGCTGCCGCTCGATTTTATCGCCCGCGAACTCCAGCCCCATGTGACGGTACAGGGC
>JADFHH010000428.1 GCA_022567275.1 Pseudomonadota bacterium
ATTCAATTGTCGTGACCAAAGCACAACAAAGTCAAGGAAATTTCATCATTAGAGAGACACACGAATTTCCACATCCAGTTTCCCACTGGTTTTTGTGGTGACCTACTCTCCCACGCCTTAAGACGCAGTACCATCGGCGCAGCAGTGCTTAACTGCCGAGTTCGGGATGGGATCGGGTGTTTGGAAGTGGTGGGCAGAATGCCCACCCTACGATTGGCTAGTGGATTGATTCCAACATTTGGAACCCTCTGTTTCGCGCAGCGATGATTTTGTCTGGGTCGGCTTTCCAGACGAAGGGTTTGGCTTCGTTGGCGTTGTGCTCTTTGATGAAGCGGTTGATTGCGGCCTGCAGTTCGCCAAGTGTGCAGAACACACCGTGCTTAAGCCTGCGGCGGGTCAGTTTGGCAAAAAAACCCTCAACCGCGTTCAACCACGAGCTTGATGTCGGGGTGAAGTGCAGCGTCCATCGCGGATGGCGTTGCAGCCACGCCTGGACCTTGTCTTTCTTGTGAGCCGCGTAGTTATCCACAATAGCGTGGATGTCCTTGTCCTTGGGAACGGACCGTTCGATCTGGTTGAGGAAACGAATGAACTCCTGATGCCGGTGGCGCTGCATGTTCGCCCCAATCACCGTTCCGTCCAGCACATTGAGAGCGGCAAACAGCGTGGTTGTGCCATTACGCTTGTAATCATGTGTCATTGTCGCACCGCGTCCTTTCTTCAACGGCAATCCAGGTTGCGTGCGGTCAAGCGCCTGGATCTGCGACTTCTCGTCAATCGACAACACCACCGCATGGGCTGGAGGAGACACATAAAGGCCAACGATATCATGCAGTTTCTCCACAAACCGGGGGTCGTTGGACAGTTTGAATTGCCGGAAGCGATGCGGGACAAGGCCGTGGGCTTTCCAGATCGTCTGCACCGTCGATGCCGCAACACCGGACACCGCAGCCATCGCCCGCAAAGTCCAGTGGGTTGCCTCATGCGGCGGCGGTTTCAGCGTCAGCGCAACAATCTCCTGCACCCGGTGTCGCTCGATCGGCGCGGTGCCCGGCGGCCGGGTCTTGTCGCGCAAGAGACCGTCAACACCCTCCTGCATGAACCGTTCCTGCCACCGCCATACGCAGGTCTTCGATTTCGCCGTCGACCGCATGATCTCATGGGTGCCATGACCGGCCGACGATAAAACAACAATCCGCGCGCGCCAGACGTGTTTCTGAGGCGATTGGGGGTTTTTGATTATCCGCTCAAGCCGCTTTTGATCGGATGCGGAAACCGTGAAGGATATTCCTGCTCGCATGCAAATTGATCGCATGAAACAGCACTAATGGGAATCCCAATTCGGATGCTTTTGTCTCAAACAATCCACTAGTTTTTCCTTGTTCCCCCACATTCTGCGGCTGAGGCTGAGGGCTTCGGGTTCATCCAAATGCGTCGTTGACGACGCATTTGCTACTTTAATTAGCCTCTGGGCGGTGCCTTTATCAAACCCCAAAACATACTTATTAGCTTCCAGCCACGGCAACCATTCACCGTGAGCCATGTTACTTTTTTTTATTTCCAGTAGCCGTCCGCATTCCAGACGAAAATTTACACCTTCAACAAATGAAGAACCGCCGAGTCTATAGAGATCACCTATAGCAGTGACATTTACCAATTCGTTCATATTTTACCTAAAAGCCCCCGGCCAGAAACCCACATGAATTGGCCGGGGGGAGTTGAGGGAGAACCTGCATTAACCGGCAGGACGGTGTGAGTTTATATAGTCCGTGAGCCGTTGGATATCTTCGTCAGTTTTATCAGCGCGCTTGCGTAAACGATCCAATAACCTGCCATTTCCAGTTGCCCTCAGACATACAGTAACTTCAGAATATCCCGTATCAGCGCAGTAGGCTTCAACATCGGATATGAGTTTGCGTAATTCCATACTACCTTATATGCCCGTTAGCATTACTTTGTCAACGATATAAATAAAGGGTTGCCTTCTCGTGCCATTTGGCATTATAGTCAGCGCAATGAAAGGCATTACAAAGGGTATGCCATGACAACTGAAAAATATTGCACTGACTTTAACCTCTACCCAGAAGGCGGGCTGATCGAAATTGAAGACGCTGTGTATGAAATAGACTATGAATACGAACAAGCTGACTCGTCTACCGGAGAACGTGGTGGTTGGATGGTGAGTGCTGAATTGCAGTCATGGATGCTCGGCAACAAGGTGTTGGATCGCCTTTTCGCCGTGATGATCACGAGCGAGGAAGAAGTCGAAGAACAGGAATCAATAGCGTCTATGGACTACCTAGCGTGTCATTTGAATGGAGCACCGACATGAAGACTGAGAAAACAGAAACTATCTAGC
>JADFHH010000429.1 GCA_022567275.1 Pseudomonadota bacterium
GGTTTTGCGTCCGATGACGTATGGGCGGTTGGTGAACATATTTTCAGTAATCCAAATCCCCCCCCGAATTTTCTCGACAGCACTCTCGTCATCCATTACGACGGAATCCAATAGCTGCTGCGTCAGTTCAGGATGGCCGTTAGCCAGTGCGTTGATGCCGTCGTATGACGCTATAAGGAACCGGGCCTCCTCATCGTCCACGTCGAGCATCTGCACAGGGATCACAGCGTCGTCGTCCATCTGCTCCACACGCAGATGCCCGTCCAGGATCATCAACTGCCCGTCGCCGTTCCGGTACACCTTCGGCGCATCGGCAAACCCCACCCGCTCGATCGCCGCATCCAGCGCCGCACGCTGCTCGTCGGTATGGACGCGCCAGTTCAACGGATGCGGCACGAGATCGCCGACACGCACGTCGATCAGTCCGGTGATCCGTGAGCGTGCAGGCGCAGGCGGCTTCCCCCGGCCCGGCTTCGGCAAATGCGCCGCACGTTCCCGTAAGTGCATTGGCGGTTCATATCGCCCAGCAGGCGAATAATGGCGCCAGAAAATTCACTATCCGCCTTGATCCACCGGAACTCGGCCGTATCGAGGTTCACCTTGATATCTCGCGGAAGGGTCAGGTCATGACCCATCTGGTGGTTGAACGTTCTGAAACGCTGGAGTTGCTGCAACGCGACGCCCGGCAGTTGGAGCGTGCGCTTCAGAATGCCGGCCTCGACACTTCCGATGAGGGCACGAAGTTCTCACTGAAGGATCAGGGTCTCGCCCGGGGCGGTGAACAGCACGGACAAGCAGAAGACGGGTCCGGCGCTTCGACCAATGGCGGCGATGACGATCCGGGCGTGACCCCCGGCGACACCATGCCGCCGGCAACGCGATATATCGCGTCCACCAGACTCGATATCAGAATTTGAAGGAGACCCGATCAATATGGTTGAAATCAATCCATTCTCCGCGCTATCCAACCTCGGGCGCGCCAGTACGGACCGGTTGGCGATCGCTGACAATTTTGACAGCTTTCTGTCCCTGCTGACGACTCAATTGAAGCACCAGAACCCGCTCGATCCGATGAAAACCAGTGAGTTCACCCAGCAGCTGGTCCAGTTCACGGCAGTTGAGCAGTCAATCAAACAGAACGATCATCTTGAGACGCTCATTCAATTGTCGGCGGCCAATACCATCACCAATCTTGTTGGCTTCCTCGGCGATGAAGTGACGGTGAGCGGAGACACCGCCGAACTCAACAATGGCACGGCCTCGTGGAACTATGAGGTTCAAGGCGCGGCGGACAATTCGACAATTACCATACGCGACGCCAACGGCGTGCCTGTCTTCACCACGAGCGGTCCCGCGCCTTCCGGCAAGAGCACTTTCTTCTGGGATGGGCGAACCGATGTGGGATCCACCGCGCCCGACGGCGAATATACGATTTCCATATCCGCTATAGACAACAGCGGCACAGCGCTGAAGGTAACGACGGAGGTTATCGGTATTGTCGATGGCATCAATTTCAGCGGTGACGAGCCGGTTCTTCTGATCGGCGGCCGTGAAGTGAAGCTGGATGAAATTCTGTCCGTGAGGCTGCCAAGGAATAGCTAGCCTCGCCGGTTTCACCGCCGCGCCGCCTGAAAAACATGGCGTAAAGATATTACTGAGAATTAACCTTTGGCTTTAGGTAATTCTTAAATATGCTCGTGTAGTGTCGCGTGGAGTTGGGTCACGTGTACGAGTATCATGACAGAACATTACAGGCCGCGCGTTAGATATGTCATCGGACCAGATGGCAGTCCGCTTACTATCACCGATCTTCCCTCCACAAATACCAAGCGCTGGGTTATTCGCCGCAAGGCGGAAGTTGTCGCCGCTGTGCGCGGCGGCTTGCTCTCCCTGGATGATGCGTGCGAGCGCTATACGCTGACAGTGGATGAATTTCTGAGCTGGCAGCGGTCCATTGACCGCCACGGTCTGGCCGGTCTGCGCGCCACGCGGATCCAGGATTACCGCCAATAATCATCGCAATCGCACCGCTTTGATTGTCGCATCCCCGGTGCGCGGACGATACGCGATGCGGGGTGCCGGATATTTTCCGGCATATTTTTTCTCGTGGTTAAGCATCTGTTTATGTTCGCTAGGTAATTTTTGCCTACCCGTATGAAACGTGGTGAATCGCGGGTTAATGACTGTGCCCTCTCAGGACAGTCCTTGACGCGCCTTCGCCGCCAGGCAAAAGGATCGCACCGGGGTGAACAGCGTTACAGAATTCGTAAAGGCCCTTGGCCCCGCCAGGCTGGCCGCCATGGGGGCTGTCGCCGCAGGTCTTGTCGGCTTTTTTATATTCCTGATGCTGCATTT
>JADFHH010000430.1 GCA_022567275.1 Pseudomonadota bacterium
CTGGACCTTCACGATGCACGGCGGAAATGTCATCTTGAGCACACCCATGCTCTACGCCATCGGATTTATTGGCCTCTTCACTATCGGAGGGTTGACCGGCCTCTTCCTCGCGGCCATGGGCTTGGACGTCCCGTTGCACGACACCTACTTTGTCGTCGCCCACTTTCACTTCACCATGGTCGGCGGCATGACGATGGCCTTCTTCTCGGGCCTCCACTTCTGGTGGCCCAAGATGATAGGAAGAATGTATCCTGAATTCATAGGAAAATTCGCCTGCATCGTTATCTTCGTGGGTTTTAATCTGACATTCATGCCCCAGTTTATCGTGGGCTGGCTCGGCATGCGAGAAGAAAGCATTGAGAAGGTCGCAAAGCTGTTGTGAAAGAATATGGAGAAGTTGGTCATTGAATCCACCAGAGAGACATGCACCAAGAGAATCAAGACGCACCGAGATGCCGCATCTATGGTTCGGTTAAAAACAATATAAAACGATGCCAAACAGACCCAGAAAAGAACGGCGATGCCGGTCAATCCCAATGAAATCGCGACATCGGCGGCGGAGTTGTGGAATGAATCGGTTAAGAAGTAGCGGAAATTTTCCCAAAATGACCATGCCGGAGAATATGGATCCGCGCTGAAGAATCCGTAATAGCCATAACCCAGGACCGGACGCTGCTCGATATACTGGAGTGCGAGCTTCCACAGCTGGTCACGCCCGGTCAAATTGCTATCGCGTCCTAACAATTCAAACAGGAAAAATTGGCTGAAATCGATAAAGGGCAGAACCAGAACCAAAGCCAATAGGATGATCGCGACGGAAAAAGCGAATTCAAACCGCAGAACACGGACATATTTTATCCAAATGGCAAGCGACGTCACGAACAGCAAAACAACAACCGCGGTTGCCGCATTGGTTAAGACGACGCCGGCCAGCCCTAAGATCGCAATGCCGATGCGGCAGACCAGAGATATCCGCAGCGATCCGGCCAGCAGCGACATCATCACGGCGGAAGCGAATAGCATGCCGGCCCGGTTCTTGGTCGTGAGGATACCCTTGAAATCATTGCTGCTGCGCAAGCCGAATTCACCGGTGGAATGGTTGGCCATTTCCGGCGCTATGGCCAACAGGACAAAGGACGCGAGAATGATAAACGCCATGGTCCAAAAAAGCGTGCGGACGAAGTCGGCCGGATCGAAGTAGACGGCGAAACTGTAGGCGGCCACAATCAGAAACGAAAATATCATTCCAGGGACAAGTGTAGCCGATGCGTCGACGGACCAAAGCGCGGACGCCAGTACAAATATGGCGATCCCGCCCCCGGCCATGAGTCTGGCCGTAATGGGTTGCGAGAGAATGTGGATTAAAAACAGATACCCGACTATCGCCGCCTGAACCGCAACGAATAACCAGTAAATTGGGTTGGAGCGCACGGAGGAAGCGTTGACCAAACCTACCGGATTTGCCTCTCTAAAAAGGAAATTGAAAGACTGGGTCACGAATAGGAGCACCATGACCAGCGCAATATTGGCCAACGCGCGCAGGCCGGGCGAGATATCCCATTTTTGCATTGGCGATGCGGCAACCGGCACTTTTTCCGTCACTCCCCATGGTGCAGAGTTGTAGGATTTTAAACAACATCAGCAATATCCGGGCCAACAATCGCGCAGCGCCATTCGTTCAAATGATTGCGCTAAAAATCGATCAAGCCGGGCACCGCCGGGCCGCCCGCAAAAGATTGGCCCACCCCAGCATGGGCCTTGCCCACAAGATGCCGCCTGGAGCATCGCGCGGGTAATTTGCATTGTAGATACGGAGCGTCACGGAAACGATTTCTGGGGCGAACCGGCCGAGTTCGAACCAGCCGAATCCGGCGTTGTAATGCTCCGAATATCCGCTTCGCGTCTTACCGTCAACGTATCGGTTCAGCCCGGCGCCGCCGGTATAAACCCGCTTCAGGAAGGTCCCGGCCATGGCTCTCATATGGGAAAGCTTCAGGTTGGTCACGCCTGACAGATATGCAGGTATCAGGAAATCCAGATCGATACCGGCATGTCCCGCATCTTCCAGGCTCTTGTTGTTTGGAATGAGTATATAGCGCCATTGCATCGTCCCGTCCGATTGCGGGCTGGCGAATTCGTCAATCCAGTATTGCGCCAGGCGGCGGACTTTATCGACGCGGGCCGCATCCGGCCGCCATTTGTTGATCAGCAATTGGGCGGTGACCATTGTCGCCGATTGGTTGAATGCCGTGCGCGTCGTTCCCAGATCGCCACTGCCGACACTGTCGCGATAATGGTAGGAGCC
Organism: Pseudomonadota bacterium; assembly: GCA_022567275.1. GTDB lineage: Bacteria > Pseudomonadota > Alphaproteobacteria > Rhizobiales > Methyloligellaceae > UBA2767. Next base: position 2,306 of record JADFHH010000430.1, read on the forward strand.
TTTGTCCCCGAACTTTTGCCAATCATTGTCGAAGGCGTCGGCCGCCA
>JADFHH010000431.1 GCA_022567275.1 Pseudomonadota bacterium
TTATGATGCAGAAGAGGAACGTACCAGCGTGAACGAAGACGACTCTCCAAAAGATAGCAATTATCAAAAACCACGCATGTCAAATGGACAGGCTTTACGTACGGCCAGAAGTAAGTTCACAGAGCTGGAGGATCGGGTTCGATCGATGGAATCCCATGTGACATCCTCCAAATTTGAATTGCAGCGAGAATTGAAAAAGCTGTCGGGAGAGAACTGAGCCGTGACTGTCGTCAGCAGAAACATAGGTCATTTCAGCGCTGTCCACCTGGCCGGGCCGGGCCAACTGCATATCACCCAATCGGATCGTGAGTCCCTCAGCATCGATGCTCCGGACTACATGCTGCCCGCAATCGAATCAACCATTCATGGCGGAAGCCTCTTGCTGGGGTATCGCAGTGCCAAAATCGTCACGCTGCAAGCGTGGCGCGAACAACTCACTTACCATCTCAGCCTAGTCGATATCGGCGCGATAGCCCTGTCAGGTTGCGGCAGAATATTGGCACCGGACCTCGATACGGATGAGATCAAGTTGTGCATCAAAGGATCCGGTCACATAAACATCGAAGAACTTACCGCAGATTGCATCCACAGCACCATCAGTGGCTCCGGCGTGATCGTAGTCGCGGGCGCGGTAGAGCATGTTCGCTGCGGCTTTCTGCACCTTTCGGTCTGCGGAGATGCGGTTCGTCAGCTGATAGCCGATGTCGACCGAGCAGCGGCCGTAGATTTTTGCAGCCTCGTCGACTCGCCCCGCCTTCAGCAGGTCGATCAGGCCGTGGATGACTTCGGAAGCGGGCATCAGGCGGTCCTTCCCGCCGAGTCCTCGAATGGTGACCTGCTCGTCGCTCATGACGCGAACGGGTTGCGCAGGTGAATGGTCGCGGCCCGGTCCGGCCCGACGGACACGAGAACCACCGGAACGTCCAGGTCCGTCTCGATGCGCCGAACATACGCCTGGGCGGCCGCGGGTAAACCTTCGAAGGTACGGATGTCACCCAGAGGTTCACTCCACCCCTCGACCACCTCGTACGGGCCGGAAATATCCTGCGCGCCGGCCAGTTGGACGAGCGGCGCGAGCTGATCATCGATGCGGGATTTGAGCCACTGGGAAATCCTGGCTTCAATGCGCTCACGGTCGGGTGCGCTCAAATGTTCATCGGCCAGGATCACCAGCGATGGGTGCAATACCGTTTCGCCTTTTTCCAGCCGCGCCACCTGCGCGCCTTGCCACACTATATGCCCCAGCCGCGTCAGTTGCAGCTCCTCCGGCCTGGCTTCGCTCAGCCGTTGTGCGCGCCCGGCCAGCTCTTCGCTCAGAAACTGCGCGGCGGCATGGCGCGCCGCCTTGCCATGAACCCCGGCGGCGCTGGTGTCTGGGGTAAAGGCGAAGCCCGCCAGAGTGCCGATAAAATGGCGCTCGACAGTGACCGCGCCGTCGGCGCCGATTTCCGCATTCAGATTCTCTTTATCGCGCATGGTTTTCATCAACACGCTGGTGCGCCGGTCGACAAAGCGCTGGGTCAATCTCTCATGCAGCGCATCGGACAGTTTGTCTTCTATTGCACGGGTGCGCCCCTGCCAATGCGCCGGATCGGCCAGCCAGTCCGCGCGGTGTGAAACATAGGTCCAGGTGCGGATGTGGGAGATGCGGTTGGCGAGGGTATCGATATCGCCGCTGGTATTATCCGCATGGCGCACCTGTTCGGCGAACCAGTCTTCCGGAACAAGTTCGTTGTCGCTCATGAGGTGGCAGTAAAGCTGTGTGACAAGCTCGGCGTGATCGGGTGCGGAGATTTTTCGGTAATCGGGAAGCTGGCAAACCTCCCACAGGCGGCTGATCGCGGCCGGGGCGATCGCCATCGCCGCCACTTTTTCGTTGCTCGCGGCATGCTCCAGCGCCAGGAGGTCATTGACCATGCGTCCGCGCGTTAGCCTGGTGTGATCGGGCTTGGCGCGCAGAGACTCCTTCAAGCGCGCGATGGAGCTGAAATCGAGCTTGGCGTTGCGCCATTGCAGCATTTTCACCGGCTCGAACGCATGCGCCTCGAGCGCGGCGGCGCGGGCCTGCTCAAAGGGTTCCACGTTTCCCGTCACCCCGAATGTGCCATCATTGGTGTGCCGACCCGCGCGGCCGGCGACCTGGCCAATCTCGGCGTTTGTCAACTCGCGATGCTCGCGTCCGTCGAACTTGTGAACCGAGGCGAGGGCCACATGATCCACATCGAGGTTGAGCCCCATGCCGATGGCGTCGGTGGCGACAATAAAATCCACCTCGCCATTTTGATACAGGTCCACCTGGTCGTTACGCTTTTTGGGGCTCAGCGCGCCGCGCACCACCGCCGCGCCA
>JADFHH010000432.1 GCA_022567275.1 Pseudomonadota bacterium
TTTGAATTTTTCCCGTCATCACCTGATCGACGGCGCGAATGCCGGCCCCCACCGCGCGCAGCGCCGCCTCCCAGCTGGCCGGGCTGAGCACCGTATCGCCGCCATCGACGTACGCCAGCCCTTGTTCCGGCACCGCCTCGCGGATCATCTCGATATAGTCGCCGGGATGGGCGCGTTCGATATCTCCCGTATCGGCCATCGGCGCGTCCTCGCGCAGCAGATCGTCGAACGCTTTCGTGCCGAGTATCTTATTGATGACGCGCAAACGCTCGGGCCGCTCCGGGTGTCCGGGACCGGTGTCGTGGGCGATGCAGATATCATGGGTCAGGTAAAGGGTGGCCATGGAGTCCTGCCAAGGTTCGCTTAGCACTCGCTATTCATAGGGGTATTATATCTTATGCAAACCCAAAACTTAGGTGAATGCACTTAACCGACTGTCCGGTTTTCCGGGACCACCTCAGCGTCCACAAGAAACTCGCGGGTCGATAGTAACGCCGGACTTAGCTCCGCCGATTCGCCAGCGAACTACGATGCCGCCGTCTTCATACTCAAATTCACGCAAACGGCGGTCAAGAACCTCTTTCCAGCCAAGCTGTCCGGACTTGCTCGCATAGAGAAGCCTATCCACGCCTGCCGCCGGGTCAATTTCCTCATAATCAATTATACAATCGCGGCCATCGGTCTTGAACCGGTGTTCCGCGAATGGAAATTCGCTGCCAAACTTTTGAGCCATATAGTCACGGGCGCTCCGAATATCTTTTAACTTCACCCCCTCGCTACGCATCGCGGCGACCACTGCCAGCTCTACCAATTGAAGGTATGACAAATCGGCACGGCTAGCCCGTCGCGGGAAAACAGCGGTATTCCCGGCATTGTGCCAACGAGTCGCAGTCTGAGTGCTAGTGCCCGCATAGCGCGCTGCTTCTCCGATCCCGTAAAAAGGAACATAGAGGCGACGACGCCACAGCTCGGGCGTTTTGGTTTCCGCGCGCATCATCCATTTCTTCCGTTCACACACCCGTTATTTCATAGATTAGTCTTTTTCCGCGAATGCCTTCAAGCACCATGTTGGCGCCAATCCGCTACCTAAGCCAGCGCATCCGCCGCATCGCTTGACGCCCAGCCCGCGCCGGCGACAATCGCCCTGGCCAGCCCCGGCGCTTCGACGGCGTGGTTTTGCGCATAGTATCGCGCCAGCGCGGTGGCGCTGTCAGCGCCGGGGGCGTCGCACCGCGACTGTTTAACCGCGCCTCCGGCCAGATAGACCGCGCCGCTGGTCATGGCGAACAGCCGGGTATAGGCGCTGGCGCCGGCGAGCGCGGCGGTGACGTCATGGCTCAGTTTGCCCAGCAGAAATGTGGTCGCCTCCTCCAGCGCCGCCACAGCCGCCTCGAGACAAACCGCGGTATCGCCGAATTCGGTGACATTGGAGGCGCCCGTCCCGGCGATGATTTCGCGCAATGAGTTGATGTGAGCGCGCACCACTCCGCCCTCGCCGAGCGGCAATTTGCGGGTCACGAGGTCGAGCGCCTGAATGCCGTTGGTGCCTTCGTAGATGGGGGCGATGCGGGCGTCGCGCAAATGCTGGGCGGCGCCGGTTTCCTCGATATAGCCCATGCCGCCATGTACCTGCACGCCCTCGGACGCCACCTCGACGCCCATATCGGTGGAAAACGCTTTTGCGGCCGGCGTGAGCAGGGAGGCCGTGGCATGGGCGGCGCGGCGCGCACCCGCTTCGGATGCGCGCGCCGCAATGTCGATCATGCGCGCGGTCATGAGACAAATCGCGCGCGCGGCGGCGGTTTTGGCTTTCATGGAAAGCAGCATGCGCCGCACATCGGGGTGGTTGATGATCTGCGTTTCCTCGCCGTCCGGCCCGCGCCCCTGTTTGCGTTCGCGGGCAAATTTTCGCGCCTGCTGAAAGGCGCGCTCGGCGATCGCCGCGCCCTGCACGCCAACCGCGAGGCGCGCCCGGTTCATCATCGTGAACATGGCGGCGAGCCCGCGATTTTGTTTCCCCACCAGCCAGCCCTTGGCGCCGCCCTCATCGCCCATCCCCATGACACAGGTGGGGCTGGCGTGAATGCCGAGCTTATGCTCCAGGGACCGGCACACCACATCATTGCGAGGCCCAAGCGAACCATCCGGTTTGACGAGATATTTCGGCACCAGAAACAGCGATATCCCGTCTGTTCCGGCGGGCGCGCCCAGAGTGCGCGCAAGCACCATATGAACGATATTTTCAACCAGATCATGGTCGCCATAGGTGATGAATATTTTTGTGCCCGTGAGCAGATAGCTGCCGTCGTCCTGCGGCGCGGCGCTGGTCTTCAGCGTGCC
>JADFHH010000038.1 GCA_022567275.1 Pseudomonadota bacterium
ACGGCATTGCCTGGAAAGCCGGAGGTGTAAAATGGCAGTGCGCCGGCAATCGGGACAATGAACCAGACCAGCGTCAGGAGCAGAAGAATTTGCCGGCGGCCGGCAAACACTTCACGGTTCTTGAAAGCGATAATCATTCCCCCGGCAAGAAAACCGACGCCAATGGCCGGGATAAGAAAGGCCTGCACCTGGGCAATGGAATCAGCCGCGACAGCAATACTCGCGGGGATAAGCATGGCGGCCGCAATGAGCGCCAACACCCAGCCCAGAACATAGAGCACTGCCACCGCACGCATCGCAGCCCTGGCCCTTAAAAGAATTCGAGGCTGACGCGGAACATATGCTCAACCTCGTGCACATTTTCCGCCGTTGCAAATATGATCACCCGGTCATGTGCCTCGATTTGTGTGTCTCCATGGGGAATCCGGACCTCGCCATCACGCAGGATGGCGCCGATTCTAAGACCATCGGGAAAATCGATATCGCGCAAAGGTTTGCCGACGAGCGGCGATGTTTCAAGTGCCTCCGCTTCAATGACCTCCCCGGCGCCATTCTGGATGGAATGCACCGCGCGGATACGTCCGCGCCGCACATGCTGTAAGACGCGAGACACCGTGATGGCCCGCGGATTGATGCTGGCGCCGATGCCCAGCGAGCGCACCATCGCGGTGTAGCTTACATTGTTCAGCAGGCACAAAGACCGGGCGGGGCCAAGCCGGTTGGCCATGATGCAGGACAGGATATTCACCTGATCGTCATTGGTAAGCGCGACCATGGTGTCGGCATTGGCGACATCGGCTTCTTTCAGGATTGCTTCATCGAGTGTACTGCCATGCAGAACGACCGTATGATCAAGTTGCTCGGCGATTTCAACCGCCCGCTCGCGGTCAGCCTCAATCAGCTTGAGTCGCGTTGAACTTTGCAACTCCTCGAGCCGTTTGGCTACGTAGAGGCCAATATTTCCGCCGCCTGCGATAATCACCCGGCGCGCCCGCTGTTCGTCATGGCCGAAAATCTTGAGGGTGCGCTCCACCTGGTCGTTCGGCGCGACGAAGTAGGCATCGTCGCCGGCCAGAAGATGGTCCGCGCCATGAGGCACGAACAGCCGGCCTTCGCGCACGACCGCGACGACAACCGCCGGCAGGTCGGGAAACAACTCGGTCAATTGCGCAAGTGGGGTATCGACGACGGGGCAATCTTCCTCACAGGTTACGCCGACGAGAGAGATCGCGCCATCGCCAAAACTGACGGTTTCGAACGCGCCAGGCAAACTCAGCCTGCGCAGCACCATTTCGCCAACCTCGATTTCTGGAGAGATGATGACGTCGATGGGCATATGCTCGCGCGAGAACAAATCGCGCCAGTGGGGCTGCAGATAACTCTGCGCTCTGATGCGTGCAATCTTGGTCGGAATATTGAACAGGGAATGGGCGACCTGGCAGGCGACCATGTTCACTTCGTCATGCAGGGTCACGGCGATAATCATGTCTGCGTCGTGCGCGCCTGCTTCATCGAGAATATCGGGTTGCGAGCCGTGGCCGACAAAACCGCGCACATCGAGACTATCGCTCACCCGCTGAACCAGGCTGGCGGAATTATCGATTATGGAAACGTCGTTATTTTCAGCCGAAAGCCGCTCGGCGATGCCGAAACCGACCTGTCCAGCCCCGCAAATGAGGACCTTCATTATACCCTGCCCTAAATGGTTATCAGCCCCATTCACGCTATACAGCTAAAAGTAATAGCGCAGGAGCGGTGCTCTGTGGGTTAAAAATTCTATTTGATTGTAATCATGTGAGTTTTGATCGTTTACGCTTGGATGCTTTGCGTTCCGATGAAGGCACGCCAAGGCTGCGGAGTTTGCGATGCAAGGCCGATCTTTCCATGCCGACGAACTCGGATGTGCGTGAAATGTTTCCACCGAAGCGATTGATCTGTGTCACGAGATACTCGCGCTCGAAGAGCACGCGTGCTTCGCGTAGCGGTAGTGACATAAGCTTCTCATTTGGATTCGTAAATTGTGATATGGGCACCGGCTTGGCAATTTCATCAGGCAGCAAGTCCACGGTAATCGGCGACTTGGAATCGCCGTCACACAGGATAAGCAACCGTTCGACATTGTTGCGCAGCTGACGCACATTGCCCGGCCAGTCATGCGACTGGAGGATCGCCATGGCGTCATCGCTGACCTGCCGCGGTTTCAGGCCTGAGGCTAGCGAGAGCTGTTTGATAAAATATTTCACGAGAGCGGGGATATCTTCGCGCCGGTCCGCCAGCGCAGGCACCTTAATGGGAACCACGCCGATCCTGTGATACAAATCCTCGCGGAACCGATTCTGTACTATTTCCCGCTCCAGATTTCGGCTGGTTGAAGACACGATGCGGACCTCGACATGGACCATGGGGCCGCCGCCAACGCGTTGAAAACTCTGCTCGACCAGAGCACGTAAGACCTTGCCCTGAGTCTCCATGGGCATGTCTGCGATTTCAGCGATAAAGAGCGTGCCGCCATGGGCTTGTTCGAGGGCGCCAACCTTGTGATGTCCACTGCTGCCCTCTTCGATGCCGAATAATTCGATTTCCACCCGGTCGGGCGCCATCGCGGCGGCATTGAGCACCACGAAGGGTGTTTGCTTGTGTGGCGAACTATCATGCAGGACGCGTGCGGCAAGCTCTTTACCCGAGCCGTACGGCCCATTGATGAGAACGCGGCTGTTGGTCGGCGCAACCTTTTTTATGGCAACGCGCAGTTGCTTCATGGCGGTTGATTTGCCAATCATTTCAGAGCTTAGCGAGGTGCGTTCTCTCAATTCCAGGTTTTCACGCTTGAGCATCGAAGCTTCCAATGCACGCGTGGTCACCAGCACCAGCCGGTCGGCGTTGAACGGTTTTTCGATATAGTCGTATGCGCCGCGCTTGATGGCCGCCACGGCGGTTTCAATATTGCCGTGCCCGGAAATGATGACGATGGCAAGGTCGGGATGCGATTTCTTGATGCGGTCGAGCAGTTCCAGTCCGTCGAGGTCGCTCCCCTGTAGCCAGATATCGAGGATAATGAGAGCAGGCCGCCGATCCTCGATAGCCGCCAGCGCCTCGCTACTGTCCTTGGCCAGCCGGGTCTCATGACCCTCATCTTCCAATATCCCGGATATCAGCTCGCGAATGTCCGTCTCGTCATCGACGATGAGAATGTCAGACGCCATGAGTTGCTCCCTGGTCCACGGCTCGTCGGCTGCGTGGTTTCTTGCTGCGTTTAAGTTTGGTTTTGGTTTTGGGTTTTGCCTTGGCGCTGGTCTTGCGACTGGCCGGTTTGACAGTCCTGAATTCAGGCTTCCTGGCGGATGACAGTTCAGGAAAGTCGATACGTATACACGCACCGCCGCCTTTGCCATTGCGCTTCGGCGCATCGAGTAATTGCAGCCGTCCGTTATGTTGCTCGGCAATTCTCTTTACGATCGCCAGGCCCAGCCCCGTCCCCTGTTCGCGGGTGGTCATATAGGGCTCGACCAGCAGGTGCCGGTTTTCCTTGGGCAAGCCCCTGCCATTGTCGATGATCTCAAGGGTCACCCGTCCGGCGCGCGCGCGCACGCGCGTGAGGATTATACCGTGTACGCCGCTCTCAGGGTCGATTGCTTCACTGGCGTTCTTCACCAGATTGGTGAATAGCTGCGTCATGAGCCGCCGGTCGCAATTCACAATGACCGGTTTGGCGGGCATATCCAACTCGAACGTAATATCCGAATGGCTAACCTGGAACAGGAACACCGCCTCGCGGGCGATCTCGAGCAAATCACACTCTTCCATCTTTGGCTTGGGCATGCGCGCAAAGGATGAAAACTCATCGACCATGCGGCCGATATTCTCGACTTGGCGAATAATGGTGTCGGTGCAGCGGTCGAACACCTCACGATCACCGGTGATCGAATCGCCATATTTGCGCCGGATGCGCTCCGCCGACAATTGAATCGGCGTAAGCGGGTTCTTGATCTCGTGCGCGATCCGCTGTGCGACGTCCGCCCATGCCGATGAGCGCTGGGCCGACACCAACTCAGTGATGTCGTCGAAAGTAACGACATAGCCATACTCGGTTTTACCGGAGCGTTCGCTGGTTATCCGAACCGCAAGATTGCGTTCCTCGGCATTGCGTATGAGCTGGATATGTTCACTCACCGGCTTGCCGCCCTGCTTCCTGGCGCGCTCAAACAGATGTGCGAATTCAGGGACTGCGCTCTCGATGGGCTTGCCCACAATCTGCTTCTTGCCTACGCCCACCAGATTGTCTGCTGACGGATTGGCGAGCGTTACCACGCCCTTGGTATCGAGCCCGATGATGCCGGCAGTCACACCGGAGAGCACCGTTTCTATAAACCGGCGGCGCTCGTCCAGCATGGCGTTGGCGTCAACCAGATCCTTACGTTGCGCCCGCAATTCGGATGTCATATTGTTGAAGGTGGTGCCAAGCTGCGTCAGGTCGCTTTCGGTGTCTGTGGTGGCGACCTTTACATTCAGATTGCCTTCCGAGACCTGCTGTGCGGCTCTAATGAGACGGCGGATAGGCGAAACCAGGCGGCCCGCGAACCACAGTCCTGTCCAGATCGCCGCCAGCAGCAATGTGAGGGCAATCGCCACATACATCAGCCCGAAGGCAATCTGGACGCCTTTCCTGCGCTCAGCCAGATCGCTATATTCCTTCACGCTCGCTTGTGTGGCGCGCATATGCTTGAGCACGCGCGGGTTCACCGCGCGCACAATATAGAGATAATTGTTGGAGAGATTATCCAGCTTCTTGACCGCCGCGACCTTGTTGGTTTTGCCTGGCGCGATAACCACCACCTTGCCGCTGTCCGCTTCTTCGATAGTCCCGGCCGGTGGCGGTACGTAAGGGGCATCGAGCAATCGACCGGCGGTGACCAGAAGCTTTGCCTCGCTGTCGATGAGATAGGCCACGGGAATTGACCGGATAGAGGCTTGCGCCGTCAGGTATCTGCCAAATCTTTGTGGCTGGTTGCGCAGGAGGTCCGCCGCGGCATCGATATCCGCGGCCATCGAGATGACGTCGGAGCGGATGATTTGGCCATGCTCGTTCAGATAGGCCCTGGCGACGTTGAGCGAGTTCCTGACAATGGATTGGGTGCGTGTCGAGAACCAGTGATCGAGGCCGCGATCCAGCGACACGCTTGCAAACACCGCAAGCAATATAGCCGGCAGGACCGCGATAATGCTGAACATGCCGACAATGCGTGCATGCAACCGCGCACCGGGAGCCTGCCTGCGCCGGGCAATCCACAGCCCGGCCACTTGCCAGGCAATGAGCACAATCATGCCAAACGCAAGCACGCCATTAAACAGAAGGACCGTGACGACAACCTGATGGGTCGGAATAATCGGGGTTAATCCGGTGAGGATCAGATAGGTCGCAAGGCCCGAGAGAATGGACAGCGACGCGAGGACTAGCCCAACAAGGAAAAACGGTTTGCCGGTTGCGCGACTCATCCAGTAACGCAATCGCGCCGCGCGGCCATCGACACTGTCGGCAGTTTCAGACGCCATTTTTGTGTCTCCATGAGATCGCGAAATTTCGCGGAAATTTATCACTTCTTCAACCGGGCCACGCGCGACACCTGATGCAAAATAACCACAATGTTGCGCTTTGGCGACAAAATATTGCGAAAATTGGAAAACTAACATAAAACCGCACGCGAATTACACAACTCGATGAGTCACCGGGGCGACCGGATTACCTTGATATCGAGTTCACGGATTTTCTTGCGCAGGGTATTCCGGTTGAGTCCCAGCAGTTCTGCCGCGCGTATCTGGTTGCCGCGAGTGGCCGTAAGCGCCGCGGTGAGAACTGGCGCCTCGACCATCGGCAGGATTTTCTGATACAGCCCCCGAGGGGGAAGTGCGTCGCCAAACCCGGCGAAATATTCGGCCAGATAACGTTCGATGGACTGGCCGACGTCAACATCCTGCTGCTCGGATTGCTCAAAGCTCGAGGCAAAACTGGAGGGCAACTCCAAATCCACCAGCTCTGCTGTAATGACGTCCTGGGTATAGAGGGCGGTGAGCCGTTTGATCAGATTCTCCAGCTCCCTGACATTGCCGGGCCAGCGATGCTGCTGCAACCGTTCAAGGGCGGAGGAATCGATGCTTTTCGCGGGCAGTCCTTCCGCTTGCGCCTGGCGCAGGAAATGGCGGGTGAGATCGCCCAGATCTTCTTTGCGTTCGCGCAGCGGCGGGATGCGCAACGGCACCACATTCAGACGGTAGAACAAGTCTTCCCTGAACAAACCCTGATCGATTTGCTGAAGAAGATCATAATGGGTCGCGGCCAATATGCGTACATTTGTCTTGATCGGCGTGCGCCCGCCCACGCTGGTATATTCGCCCTCCTGAAGCACGCGCAACAGCCGCGTCTGCGCCTCCATCGGCATATCGCCGATTTCATCGAGAAACAGCGTTCCTCCTTCCGCCTGCTCGAAGCGGCCATAATGGCGCGATTGCGCGCCGGTAAAGGCCCCTTTCTCATGCCCGAACAATTCCGATTCGATCAGTTCGCGAGGTATTGCCGCCATATTGATGGCGACGAAGGGGCCATTGCGCCGGGCGCCATAGTCGTGCAGCACGCGTGCCACCAACTCCTTGCCGGTCCCGGACTCGCCGGTAATCATCACCGTGAGATCGGTTTGTGTGAGGCGCGCCAGCACGCGGTAGATTTCCTGCATCGAGGGCGAACGCCCGATGAGAGGCAAATCGTCGTTACGCGGTTCACGGCCCGGCCGGGGCACGGACTTAGGCTCGGCAAGCGCGCGCGCGACAATGGCGATGAGTTCTTTCAAATCGAATGGTTTTGGCAAATATTCATAGGCGCCGCATTCAGCCGCGGCGATCGCCGTCATCAGCGTATTTTGTGCGCTCATGACGATGATCGGGAGATCAGGCCTGATCTTCTTGATTTTCGGGATCAAAACGAACGCGTTCTCATCCGGCATCACCACATCGGTGATCACAAGATCGCCCTCGCCTTGCGACACCCACTGCCACAGCGTCGCGGCATTACCGGTCGCACGCGGCGTAAAGCCTGCGCGCGCCAACGCCTGATTGAGAACAGTACGGATCGCCGAATCATCATCGGCGACCAGGATATTGCCCTTGGTCATGATGCTTTTCCCCCGCTGCTGTCCGGGCCTTCCTCATACATTGGCAGCAGGGCACGGAATATGGCGCCGCGCGATGTGGTAACGCATTCGATGATGCCGCCATGGTCGCCGATGAATTTCGCGACAAGTGCCAGGCCAAGACCGCTGCCGGAAGATTTGGTGGTGACAAAGGGCTCGAACAGATGCGGCTTGAGATCGCCCGGCACGCCAGGGCCATTGTCGCAGATGGAGATTTGCAAAGGCAGGGAGAGTCGCGCCGCCGCGCCGGGCACCGAGAGCCGCACGCCGGGGCGGAACGCCGTAGTGATGAGGATTTGTCCATTGGCGCGATCATCGCCGATCGCTTCAGCGGCGTTTTTCACCAGATTGAGAAACGCCTGGATGAGCTTGTCGCGCGAACCGGCTACTTCAGGAAGTGATGGATCATATTGCTCCACGATTTTGATATGGCTTGCGAAACCGGCTTCAGCGATCTTTTTCACATGGTCCAGAACATCATGGATATTGACCGCTTCGCGCGTCAGCGGGCGTTCATCGCCAAACACTTCCATCCGGTCGACCAGTTTGCAGATGCGATCCGACTCGTCGCAGATGAGCTGAGTCAGCGAGCGGTCTTCATCGGAGATGGTGTCCTCCAGCAATTGCGCCGCACCCTTGATGCCCGACAGCGGGTTCTTGATCTCATGCGCCAGTACGCCCGCCAGACCGGAGACGGATCGCGCCGCTCCCCGGTGGGTCAATTGCCGCTCGATCATCTGCGCCATGGTGCGCTGTTGCAGCATCACCATGATCTTGCCGCCCGTTTCGGGAACAACGGCGCCATAAACATCCACCAGCCAGTGTTGCCCGCTCTTAATGGAGCCGAGATCAACGCCATATTCGTTCACATTGGAGCCATTGCGGCGCACATGATCGATGAGCGCCAGCAGCGGGCTTCCAAATGCGATAATGTCATCGAGGGTCTGACGGCGCAGATGTGCCGCGCTCGACTGAAAAAAATGTTCGGCCCGCACATTGACATATTCAATACGGTTGCCCTCACCGAGCAGCAATAGCGGATGCGGCAGACCGTCAAGCAGGATCCCGGTCATACCCCCGTCAAGCGGCAGCGGTTGCGCCTCGGACTTTATGCCGGTGGTCTCGCTCATGCGGCCTGTTGCATGCGGCGGTCATAGAATTCAGCGATTTTTTTGCGAACCTGCCGCGCGTCTTCCTCCCGGCAAAGTTGCTGACGCCAGTGTTTGGCGTCCACGCCCGTACCAAGTGCCTGTTGCACATACCAGCCAAGATGTTTGCGCGCGTTTCTCAACCCGCGATAGGTCCCGTAATGCGCCAGCATATCTTCGTAATGCGCGAGCACCATGTGTTTGATCTCTGCCAGGGGGGGCTGGACAACCTCAACGGCGTCGTTAGCGATTGCCGCCGCCGCGCGGCCCGCGAACCAGGGCCGGCCATAGCAGCCACGGCCCACCATCACGCCGTCGGCTTTCGATAGCGCCAGCGCATGGCGAATATCCGCCAGGGAGCGCATATCGCCATTGGCGATGACCGGGATGCGCACCGCGCGTTTAACTTTTGCAATAAAGCCCCAGTCGGCGTCGCCCTTGAAGAACTGGGCGCGCGTGCGGCCATGCACGGTGATCATCTGGATGCCGGCATGCTCGGCGCGCGCGGCCAGATCAGGCGCGGTGAGGCTGTCATGGTCCCACCCCATGCGCATCTTGAGAGTGACGGGCAACGCGACCGCTTCAACCACCGCTTCTATCAATTCAAGCGCATGATCGGTATTACGCATCAATGCGGACCCGGAAAGACCGCGCGTCACTTTCTTGGCCGGACAGCCCATATTGATGTCGATAATGTCAGCGCCATGCCCCGCCGCAATCCGCGCGCCTTCCGCCATCCAGTACGCTTCGCACCCGGCAAGTTGCACTACGAAGGGTTTTTCACCACCACGCTGAATCCGGCGTAATTCTTCGCGATTGCTGTTAATGAGCGATTTGCAGGCGATCATTTCGGAAACCACAAGCCCCGCCCCCAAACCTTGGGAAAGC
>JADFHH010000433.1 GCA_022567275.1 Pseudomonadota bacterium
CGCCCTGCATCATTTTCATCGACGAAATCGATGCCGTTGGCCGTCATCGCGGCGCCGGTCTTGGCGGCGGCAATGACGAGCGCGAGCAGACCCTGAACCAGCTGCTCGTCGAAATGGACGGTTTCGAGTCCAATGAAGGCGTTATTCTGATCGCCGCGACCAACCGGCCCGACGTGCTCGATCCCGCTTTGCTGCGCCCCGGGCGTTTCGACCGGCAGGTGGTGGTGCCGCGCCCGGACATTCTCGGCCGGGAAAAAATCCTCAAGGTTCACGTCCGCAAGGTGCCGCTGGCGCCGGACATCGACCTGCGCCTTGTCGCACGCGGAACCCCCGGTTTCTCCGGCGCCGATCTCGCCAACCTGGTGAACGAGGCCGCGCTGCTGGCCGCGCGCCGCTCCAGGCGTATGGTCACCCAGCAGGAATTCGAGGATGCCAAGGACAAGATCATGATGGGCGCGGAGCGCCGCTCCATGGTGATGAACGATGAAGAGAAGAAGCTCACCGCCTATCACGAGGGCGGGCACGCGCTGGTGGCACTGCACCAGTCGGCATCGGACCCCATCCACAAGGCGACCATCATCCCGCGCGGGCTTGCGCTTGGCATGGTGATGCGTTTGCCGGAACGCGACCATCTTTCGATAACCCGCGCCAAGTTCAAGGCGGATCTGGCGGTGGCCATGGGCGGGCGCGTGGCGGAAGAGCTGATCTTCGGCTACGACAAAGTCACCTCCGGCGCCTCGTCCGACATCAAGATGGCGACCAGCATGGCCCGCGCCATGGTCACCGAATATGGCATGTCCGATAAACTCGGGCCGCTGGCCTATGGCGACAATGAGCAGGAGATCTTCCTCGGCCATTCCGTGGCGCGGACCCAGAGCATGTCGGACGAGACCTTAAAGCTGGTCGATGACGAGATTCATCGCATCGTCGAAGAGGGATATGCGACGGCGGAGAAAATCTGCAAGAAACACATCAAGCAGCTTCACATCATCGCCGAAGGGCTGCTCGAATATGAGACGCTTTCCGGCGATGAGATCAAGGCGTTGCTGAAGGGCAAACCGCCGATCCGCGATTATGACGACGATGACAGCGGAACCAGGACCACCGCCTCGGCCGTACCGTCCACGGGCCAAGCGAAAAAGGCCCGGCGCAAAAAAGGCGGCGAACCCGGCGCCGGCATGGAGCCGCAGCCCTCGTAAGGTCTGTGAGGCGATACAGCTGCTGGCGCGTCATTCCGGGACTGAACACCTTCGCCGGGGTGACGACGCGTGTGCCTCCAGCTTTCGCGCAAGGCGGTCAGAACCTGGCTGTAGAATCTAGAGTATGTTCCGATCATATTGAATCATTTTGCGTCGGCCTTCTCTGCGAGCCATGCCTTGATCAGTGACTGATAAGGCATGTCGCGTTTGTTAGCGGCGACCTTGATGCGCTCCAGCAAGGTCACGGGCAGACGCAGCGAGATTGATTTCGTCGACGGCTTGAGATTCGGCAGGCGCACAGGTTCGGCCTTCTTCCAGTCAAGATATTCGCTCGAGTCGTGCGTTTCCCAGAAGCGGCGTTCTTCTGCCTCATTACGGAAAGCGGGGGTGGGCTTAAGCTTCCTGCTCATATTGGACTCTTTCCTTTTTATGCATGTCACGGGCGGAAATCACGCGGATCAGCGTCGCTTCCCGCCGGAGGGTGAAAGAGATGTGGAGCGGCCGGCCATCGTCCGTCCGCCCCAGGGCATGGAAGCGCGGTTCTCTCATACTGTGTTTGTCATCCTCCAGGATCAACAGCGGTTCGTTGAAGAACATTTGCTCGGCGTCTGTCTGGCTCACACTGTGTTTTGCGGCGCTCTTACGGCTGTTGCCCTCATCCCAGTCGAAGCCGACGATCTGTGTCCAGTCAATCATCTAACGTATATTATGAACATATACAGTCTGATTCAATTGACGCTGCTTATTTTTTTGCGCCGGCGCTCTGGCCCGGTTAAAGAAGCGCCATGACGAGTTCGCTTCATCTCAGGCCCGTCGGCCTCGTTTACGGCCGCGCCGCTCAAGACGCCGCCGCCGCAGGCCGGGCGGGCCTGCTCGCCGGCGGTCCCGCCGCATTCACCCTAGTTGAAGTGATCGAGGGCGTTCCCGGCGATACCCGCTCAGAGCTTCGCTCCTATCGCGAAATCAACGCGTCCGGCGACCCCGCGATTGGCGGTTTGCTGGAAACGATTACCGCCCCGCGCGCGCCATTCGCCGGCCTGACGCTGGATCGGCCCCGCATCATGGGGGTGGTCAATGTCACCCCCGACAGTTTTTCCGATGGCGGGCTTTTCGCCAGCACGGACAAGGCGCTTGCCCA
>JADFHH010000434.1 GCA_022567275.1 Pseudomonadota bacterium
CTCATTTTAGCGCGGCCGTCGCGCAGGCTCATGACCCGCGTTGCGGGACCGGTTATTAGCGGTTCGGGCAGCGGAAAAAAGGGTTCATCGAAGCCGTGCCCGGCGATTGACGCGGAAAAATCACTGTTGAATTTCTGCGCGATGTCGCGCGCCAGTTCCAGATGCTGCTTCTGGTCATCGCCCACCGGCACGTGGGTGGCCCTGTAGAGCAGAATATCGGCGGCCATCAAATTGGGATAGGCGAACAGACCGACAGAGGCATTCTCGCGGTGCTTGCCGGCCTTCTCCTTGAATTGCGTCATGCGATTGAGCCAGCCCATGCGGGCGACGCAATTGAATATCCAGGCCAGTTCCGCATGGCCCGAAACCCGGCTCTGGTTAAAAATGATATGCGCTTTGGGGTCGATGCCCGAGGCGATAAAGGTGGCCGTCACTTCGCGGATATTGTGCGCCAGTTCGCCCGGCTCCTGCCACGCGGTGATGGCGTGCAAATCGACCACGCAATAGAGGCATTCATGGCTCTCCTGCAGCGCCACGAATTTGGTGATCGCGCCGAGATAATTGCCCAGATGCAGATTGCCGGTCGGCTGGACACCGGAAAAAACACGTTTTTTTGCTTGCGTCACAACGCGTCCTCGAATCCTCCGGGCCAAAACCCATTTAACTTCGTTTAAGCACCGCCATTAATTCACCGAACCGCAGCGCGCCGGTCAGATGCGCCATGAGCGCGTAAACCGAAAAGCCGCACATTACAAGCGCCGCCAGCGCCGCCATTTGAACGGCGATGCCATTGGCCGGTGCGAACCAGTCCGATAACGCCAGCGAAGCGCCCCACAGCGCCGCCCCCATGACGAGGCAGGACGCGCAGATGGGGATCACGCGGCGCCTGAAATTTTCATCGAAGGCAAAATGACCCCGCTTCATCAGCGCCGCCGCCAGCAGGAGCGCATTGACCCAGCCAGCAACGCTGGTGGCGATGGCGATGCCCACATGGCCGATAACCCAGAACAGCGACAGGGAACCAATGATATTCACCGCGACCGAAATCCCCGCATATATCATCGGCGTCCTGGTGTCCTCGCGGGCAAAAAAACCGGGCGAAAACACCTTGATAAGCACGAAGGCGGGAAGCCCGGCGGCGAATGCGCCTAGCGCGATGGCGGTGGCGCGGGTGTCGGCGTTTGAGAAAGCCCCGCGCTCGAACAGCACCTGGATGATGGGCAACGGCACGACCATCAGCGCCACCGCGGCGGGCGCGGTGAGCAGCAGCGCCAGCTCCAGCGAGCGGTTCTGGGCGTGCAGCGCGCCGGCGCCGTCGTTACTGCGGAGTTTTCGCGCCAGCTCGGGCAGCAGCACCACGCCGATGGCGATGCCCACCAGTCCCAGCGGCAATTGATAGATACGGTCGGCGTAATACAGCCACGAGACGGCGGCGTCCTGGAGCGAGGCGATGATGGTGCCGATCAATATATTTATCTGGGTAATGCCGCCGGCGATGACACCGGGAATGCCGAGCGTCACCAGGCGGCGCACGCCCTTGGTCATGCGCGGGCGTTGCAGGCGCAGGCCCAGGCCGCAGCGCCGGGCCCAGAACACCAGCACTGCAAGCTGCGCGACGCCGCCCAGGGCGACCCCCCATGTGAGCGCAACGCCTGCTTGCGGCGTATTGCCAAAACCCGCCCAGGCAACCCCCGCCATGACGCCGATCAGCACGATATTCAGCAGCACCGGCGCGAAGGCGGCGAGCGCGAACCGGTGCAGCGCATTGAGCATGCCGGAAATGAGCGCCACCACCGAGACCAGCAGCAAATAGGGGAAGGCGATGCGCGTCAGCAACACCGCCAGATCGAATTTTTCTGGCGTGTCCGCGAAACCCGGCGCGATGACATACATCAGCCACGGCATGGCGATCTCGGCAATGGCGGTGATGAGCAGCAACGCCGCCACCAGCACCGACAGCGCCTCATTGGCAAATTTTTTCGCGGCTTCTACGCCCTCGCCCTCCACTTTTTTAGCGAACAGGGGCACGAAAGCGGCATTGAACGCGCCCTCGGCGAACAGCCGGCGGAACAGGTTTGGAAAGCGGAAGGCGACGAAGAAAGTGTCCGCCACCAGGCCGGTTCCCAGAATCGCGGCAATCATGATATCGCGCACGAAGCCGAGCACCCGGCTGACCATGGTCATGGCGCCGACGGTGGCGAAGGAGCGGTAAAGTTTCATGGGAGTTTGAAGTAGTGGACGGCGCGCTCAAGGGCAAGCATTCGCTTGGGTGCGCACGAGCGCCATGGCTACACCCCTTTTGATTTGAACTTCCCATAACGTCTCGGGGTGTTG
>JADFHH010000435.1 GCA_022567275.1 Pseudomonadota bacterium
CCCTGCCCCACGCCGGCGCCCGGTCCGATGAGCAACGCATTTATGCGCGGGTCTTGCAGAATTTTCGCCAGGCCGTCAGCGCCGCTGAACGAGGTGACCATCACGGACGTGCAATGCGCCGCATTGACGGCGCTAGCGGCTTTTGAACCGGCCAGCGTCACCAGCCCCGCGCCGGCGCGCAGTGCCGCGCGCGCGCCAAGCCGTGCCGCACCGGTAGCCTCGGGACCGCCTGACACCACAAGCGCCGACCCGCGCGTGTATTTATGGCCCGCCACCTCCGGCCAGGGAAAGTCGTCGCACCAGAGGTCAGGCGCATTGGCGAACGTCGCCGGTTGAATGCTATTCAGCACCTCCGCCTCGATGCCAATATCGGCGACGCGCAGCGCGCCGCAATAAACTCGGCCGGGAAGCAGAAGATGGCCGGTTTTGCGGCGGAAAAACGTCACCGTTGAATCCGCTTCCACGGCGATGCCTCTCACTGCACCGCTGGTTCCGTCTATTCCGCTGGGCACATCGACGGCAATGACGCTCGCATCGCTTGCGTTCAGGGCGGCAATCGTTGCCGCCGCGACCCCCTCCACCGGGCGCGCAAGCCCCGCGCCAAAAATTGCGTCCACGACGGTTTGCGCGCCGTCGATGAGTTCCGGCGACAGCGGCGAGACCGCGCCGTCCCAGCGCCCGGCCATGTCCGCCGCATCGCCCTGCAAGGCGGCGCGTTCGCCAAGCAACCCAAGGGAGACGCGAAACCCCTGCTCTTGCAGCAGCCGCGCGACAACAAATCCGTCGCCGCCATTATTGCCCGGCCCGCACAGCACAACCGTGTCTCCGGCCGGTAGCGCCAGCCGCGCCACCTCATCGGCGACCGCCCTGCCCGCTTGTTCCATCAGCGCCAGCCCGGGCGTACCGGACTCGATCGCCAATCGGTCCGCCTGGCCCATCTCCTCACTGGTGAGAAGCGCGTGCGCCGCGCCCGCGATGTCATGCGCGCCGGTCATCGATATTGCGACAGTTCGATGAGATTGCCATCCGGGTCGCGGCAATAGATGGACATCATCGCGCCGATGGCGCCGGTGCGTGCCGCCGGCCCCTCGATCACCACCACTCCTTCTGCGTCCAGTCTGGCCTGAGCGGCGGCCAGATCATCGACGATGAAACATAAATCGCCCGAGCCGGGGGTGGCATGGAGCGCATGGGGGTCGAGTTCCTTGCCGGCCTCATGCAAATTGATTTTCTGCGTGCCAAATTTGAGCGCGCTGCGCCCGCCGGCAAATGTCTCGCGCCGCATTCCAAGAACGCGCTCATAGAATTCGCAGGTGCGATCGATGGACGCCACCGTCAGCACCAGATGATCGAGACCCAATATTGTCATTGCCGTTCTCCGGGCCGCATTGCACATATATTATGCAATATGCCTAAACAATAGGCATTATTGCAGGGCCACCGTACCGGGTTTGGATATGAACGGCAATAAACAGTTGTTATAACGCGGTTATTTTTCATCTGCACATTTGGCACGTTGCGTGCTATTGCCTGTTTAAGACCGTTGAGAAGATACGCTGTTATTGCGCCGCATTCGAGGAGGCCCAGGACGAAAAATGAAAAAGATCGAGGCGATTATCAAGCCATTCAAGCTGGATGAGGTCAAGGAGGCGTTGCAGGAGATCGGGTTGCAGGGCATCACCGTGACCGAGGTCAAGGGATTTGGCCGCCAGAAGGGACAGACGGAGCTGTACCGGGGCGCGGAATATGTCGTCGATTTCCTTCCCAAGGTGAAGATCGAGATCGTACTGGGCGACGATATGGTCGAAAAGGCGGTCGAGGCGATAATGAACTCGGCGAAGACGGGGCGGATCGGCGATGGCAAGATTTTCGTCTCGTCCATGGAGCAAGCGGTGCGCATTCGCACCGGGGAAACCGGGCAGGACGCTGTCTAGCGCCATCTTACGGGGCGTGAAACTGAAATTCAATTAATTGGGCCGGGAGTAACGTCCGCGGCAAGACAGGGGAGTACAATGGCAGACGCAAATAATATTCTGAAACAGATCAAGGATGACGACATCAAATTCGTCGATCTGAGATTCACCGATCCCAGAGGCAAATTGCAGCATTTGACCGTCGACATTTCAACGGTAGATCAAGCCATGTTTGCCGACGGGGTGTATTTCGATGGCTCCTCGATTGCCGGGTGGAAGGACATTTCGCAATCGGACATGGCGCTGTTGCCGGACCCGGACAGCGCGCATCTCGATCCGTTCTTCGCCCAGACCACCCTGGCCATCTTTTGCGACGTGATCGAGCCGACCACCGGTGAGCTTT
>JADFHH010000436.1 GCA_022567275.1 Pseudomonadota bacterium
GCCCTCGAAGGTATCCTTGCCGCCCGAATCGTAGACCACCGGACCGCCTTTTCCGCCAGTGATGTCCTTCACCCGCCCGGCAAAATTTTCGCTTGTGTAGATGATCGTGTGGTCGCAGCCATGCGCCCTGGCGAGCTCCGCCTTCTCGTCACTGCTCACGGTGCCGATGACGGTCGCCCCGAGGTGCTTGGCCCACTGGCACAGGATCAGCCCCGCACCGCCGGCGGCGGCATGAATCAGGACGACATCGCCCGCTTTCACCGCATAGGTGTTGCAAACCAGATACCCGGCGGTCATGCCCTTGAGCATCATCGCGGCGGCCTGGCGCTCTGAGAGGCCGTCAGGCAGCGCGATCAGACGCTCGGCCGGAAACAGCCGCGCCTCGGCATAGGCCCCCAAATAATGCCCCCCGGTGCCGAAATAGGCCACCCGGTCGCCGGGCTTGACCATGGTGACGTCATCACCCACCGCCTCGACCACGCCGGCCCCTTCGGCCCCGAGGATCGCGGGCATGGAAAGCGGGTACATACCACTGCGGTAATAGGTGTCGATGAAGTTGAGGCCGACCGCGCTCTGGCGAATCAGCGCTTCTCCGCGCCCCGGAGGGCCGAGTTCGATCTCATCCCAGCTGAAAACCTCGGGACCGCCGGGCCGATGGATGCGGATAGCCTTTGTCATTGTTGCCTCCTTGGCGACAGCTCCAGGGCTGTTCAGGCGAGTTCCACACGGCCGTTATTGAGCACGACCACATCGCGCTCGACAACGCGGGCGCGAAACGACACGTCGTTCGCCTCACGCCAGATTTCGGTGCGAAGGGTTTCGCCCGGATATACGGGCGACGAGAAGCGCGCATCCATCGAGCGCAGAGCGCGCGGATCATAGTCACAACAGCTCCGCAGAATGGCGTGGGCGGCGATGCCGAAGGTGCACAACCCATGCAGGATGGGACGCTCGAATCCGGCCGCCTTCGCAACCTCCGGGTCGGCGTGAAGCGGGTTGTAATCGCCGTTGAGCCGATAAAGCAGGGCTGCTTGCGGCGCGGTGGCCAGATCGCAGATCAGATCCGGCGCGCGCTCCGGCAGGACATGCGGCCTGGGCGATGGCCCGCCCGGTCCGCCGAAACCGCCATCGCCCCGGCAGAAAATGGACATCGAAGCGGTGGCCAGCAGTTTGCCGGTCTCGCGATCGGTTATTTCCCGGCTGGAGTAAATGAGGGCGCCTTTGCCGGCGCCCTTGTCGAGGATGGCCTCGATCTTGGTTTTTCCAACCACCGTAGCCTCGACCGGGAGCGGTTCGAGGATGGTTACGGATTGCTCGCCATGGACGGCCCGCTTCCAGTCGATGCCGGTCCCGGGGTCTTTTAGCCAGAAGCCCGGATAGCCCATGATCACCGCCATCGACGGCATGGCGACGAGATCTGGTTCATAGACGTAACGCAATTGCCCCTTGTCCGGGGGTCGCTTCCAAGGCCGATACCCAGCGCATAAAGCATGGTATCGCGCCTGGTATAGCTATGAACGATCTCCGGAAAGGGCCAGTTCAGCAGTTTTTCGTAATCAATCGTCATGGCAAAGTTCGAAGTTAAATCGGATCCCAACTGAAAACATCGCCGGAACGCTCAAGTGGATAAAAATCGTTTTTGAACGCCGGCGCCAGCCGTTCGGCAAGGGTTTTCAGTGTCCAGCCATCTTCCCGGTGAATGGAACGAAGCGGGCGCGATTGGCTCATCAAAAACACTTCATTGCCGCGCGACGCAAGAATCTGGCCGGTCACATCCGATGCCGAATCCGACAGCAGGAACGTGGCCAGGATGGCGATCTTGTCCGGCGTCATAGACTTGATCTTTTCAACCCGCTCTTTTTGTTCCGGCGTATCGGTCGGAATCGAGCCGATCATGCGGCTCCAGGCAAACGGAGAAATGCAGTTTGAGCGCACATTGAACCGGGACATGTCGAGCGCAATCGATTTGGACAGAGCCACGATACCGAGCTTGGCGGCGGAATAATTGGCCTGGCCAAAATTTCCTATCAATCCCGATGTCGATGTCATGTGGACGAAGGCGCCGGATTCCTGTTTTCGGAAATGCGGCGCGGCCGCCCGGCTGACATAGAAGGAACCGTTGAGATGCACGGCTATGACGGCGTCCCATTCCTCGGGCGCCATTTTGTGAAAAATCCGGTCGCGCAAAATCCCGGCATTGTTGACCACGCAATCGATGCGCCCGTACGTATCGAGCGCGCAGGCGATAATGTTCGATGCGCCGTTCCACTCCGTCACGGAGTCGCCATTGACGACGGCCGTGCCGCCGGCTT
>JADFHH010000437.1 GCA_022567275.1 Pseudomonadota bacterium
CGAGGCCGTGCTGGCGGTCATGGGGCCGAATGTGCGCGCGTTGATGCAAATGGTCTCGCCCAACGACTTTTCGAACGCGGTGAACCCGTTTGGAACCACCCAGGATATCGAGATCGGCATGGCGCTGGCGCGGGTGCACCGGGTCTCTTATGTCGGCGAACTGGGTTGGGAGATTTACATAGCCAGCGACATGGCCGCGCATGTGTTTGAGACTTTGGTCGAGGCCGGCCACGACGTGGGGCTGAAACTGTGCGGCATGCACATGATGGATTCATGCCGCATCGAAAAGGGCTTTCGCCATTTCGGCCATGACATAACCTGCGAGGACCACGTGCTCGAGGCTGGGCTGGGGTTTGCGGTGAAGACCAGCAAGCCAAATTTCATCGGGCGCGACGCGGTTCTGGCCAAACAGGACGCCGGGCTGGCCACGCGATTGGTGCAATTCCGCCTGACCGACCCCGAGCCATTGTTGTACCACGGCGAGCCGATCCTGCGGGACGGCGAAATCGTCGGATATCTGAGTTCGGGCAACTATGGCCACACGCTGGGGGGCGCGATCGGCATGGGCTATGTGCCGTGTGCCGGCGAAAGTCCGGCCCAGGTCCTGGCCTCGTCCTACGAGATCGAGATCGCCGGAACTCGCGTTCAGGCGCAGGCTTCATTGAAGCCGCTTTATGACCCGGCAGCGGCGCGCGTCAAAGTCTGAGCAGCGCCGATCTATAGCATTTTGCGTTTGAATTGAAGTGACCGTCCGGTGAAGGCGCTCTGGCGACTGGGCAGCGGTCGCTATTAGGCTGCCGGAGCAGCGTAACGCCAGGGCAACAGTTCTTCGATGCGGGTGACCTTGTGATCGGCGATGCGGCCAAGAACATCGGTGAGCCAGGCTTGAGGATCGACGTTGTTCAGCTTTGCAGTCTGGATCAGGCTAAAAGCGACAGCCATGGATTTGCCACCGCGCTGAGAGCCTGCAAACATCCAATTCTTCCGCCCGATGGCGACAGGCTTCATGGCTCTCTCGGCGGTATTGTTGTCCAACTCCAGGCAGCCGTTTTCCAGATAGGATCGTGCCTTTGGCAGGCGGCCAAGGGCGTAGCGGATCGCCTGGGCCAGCGGCGACTTGCCGGATATCTTTGGCAATTGGGCATGCAGCCATGCTTCCAGATCGTCGAAGAGCGGCTTGGAACGGGCCTGCCGCAGAGCAACGCGCTGGTCGGGGGCCTTGCCGCGTGCTTGTTTCTCGACAGCATAAAGTTCCGCGATCCGGCGTATCGCCTCCTCGGCAATGGCTGAACCCTGCGATGCGTGCACATCGACAAACTTTCTGCGCACGTGAGCCATGCAGGCCTGTTCGCTGGCTTTATCGTCACCGAACAGCCCGTTGAAGCCAGCATAGCCATCGGCATGGACCCAACCCTTGTAACCTGCCAGATGGCGGATCGGATGCTCGCCTTTACGATCAATCGTGAACTGGTACCAGACGCGGGGCGGGGCCCGTCCAGCACAGCTGGACAGATTGTCAGTTTGTGCGCCTGTGGCGCACGGGCCCGACCATGGCCTCTCATCACGCACATAGGTCCAGATGCGCGCTGTTTTGGCGCGCTTGTTCCCCGGAGCCAGCATCTTGACGGGTGTGTCGTCTGCGAAAAGCGCCACGCCATCCCTGACTTGCTTGCCAATGGCATCAGCCAGTGGTTCCAGCAGGGCGGTCGATTTGCCCACCCAGTCCGCCATCGTTGAGCGATCCAGATCGATGCCTTCTCGTTGGTAAATCTGGCTCTGACGGTAAAGCGGCAAGTGGTCGGCATACTTACTGACCAACACATGCGCCAGCAGGCCGGGGCCAGGCCTGCCCCGTTCAATCGGGCGCGATGGCAGCGGCGCTTGTAATATGGCCTCGCAACGGGAGCAGGCCATGCGGGGGCGAATGATCTTGTTCACGACAAAACGGCCCGGGATGTATTCCAGTTCCTCGGTGACATCTTCACCCAGCTTCTTCAGGTCGCCGCCGCATTTGGCACAATCCTCACCGACAGTTAAAACCTGCTCGATGCGATCCAGGTGATCGGGCAGCGGCGTGCGTTTGGGCTTTTCCTTTGGCTCAATGGCTTCACACGGCGTAGCGCCCGCCACCTCCACCGCAGCCTCACCAATCTCTGCGTTCTCGGTGAACAATTGCAGTTGATCCAAGCTCTCGGATTTGGACCCGAACCGGTGCCGGTTTGCGCCATGCAACTGGTGCTGGAGCTGCTCAACCTTCAGGGTCAAGGCCTTCACTTCGGCGACCAGAAGTTTGCTCACCTGCCGCAGT